>NZ_CP019288.1:3358118-3664242 GCF_009901525.1 Kordia antarctica | reverse complement strand
TTTAATAATTAATATTAATTCTATATTCTATGAAAGAATATTTTTAGTATTGAAAAAACTATCTCTGCTAAATAGTTTATTGTTGGTTTTTTATTTTCTTTTTCTTGGCTCGCACAAAGAATACTGAATCAAGTTCAGCACAGGCTTCAACAAAAGAAAGTGCGTTTTTCCAGAGGTGTTTCTAGTTTTTTCTATGAAAAACTAGAACCGCAATCATTTTTCTAAATTTTTTCCAAGGCTTCAAAAATTCTTAACGAAAAATGTCTGCTACACTGCGGAAAAAGAATCCGTCACGTGTGATTATACCCAATTTTAATTAAAAAACTAGATATTGTGCACCTTCTTATTCAGGATTTCTTTTGATAAGATAGTGTAAATGCGCCAATAAGTCGTTCCAAAAAGGTTTCATTTACTGTTTAGTGTTTTGATCTTCAGAAAGATGATTTTTCATCTTTACACAAATATCGGAATTATTTGGAGATTTTATGCATTCCTGTGATGTGAAATGTCAATGATTTAAAAGATCAAAACCAAAAACCAATACTAAAATACAGCTGATCTTTATCTACATCTGGTGTCCAAGCATATTTTATTTGTAATGGTCCAAAGAAAGTTTCTAAACCGTATCCAAGAGCATATCCGTTAAAATTTGGTGTGGTAAACCATTCGCCATTGTCAAATATATTTTCGCCTATGTTGGCATAATTTGCCGTTAAGTTTACGTGATGTTTGTCATAAAAATTATAATCAAGTGTAATAGTTCCTTTTACAAAACTATCCCCAGTAAAACTTAAAAAGTCATATCCTAAAAATGATGTGTAATTATTGATGAAATTGTTTCCAAATCCGCCCAATACAAAGTCTAACGAGTTTATAGGTGTATCTCCAAGTTTGAATCCACCTTCCGAAGAAATGTTAAGCGATATGTTACTAAATAATGGTGTAGCATAGCCAATTTTAGCTTTTGCCAACGAAAAAGGTTCAAAGTTTTTATTGTAATCTGACGAGAGTAGATACCAATTAAAGTTTCCCGAAAAGAAGATTCCTGATGATGGAAAATACTTGTTATCGTACGTATCAAGTTTTAAGAATCCAAAAGCACTTACAAAGTCGCTTTTTTCAAAAATGGTTTCTTCTTCATTGTTTTGGCTAATGGTTTTTGATACAATTTTTAAGCGTTTGTACTCAGCGCCAATTCCAAATACAAATTCCTCTCTAACAACAGTTTGCGCATATAATTGATTTGTGAAATCGGAAACTTCAATATCAATTCTATTCAAATTTGGGTTTATATTTTCATCAGATATTAAGTCATAATTTATGCCTTTTTCAAAAGAATTGTAGCGCGATTTTAGTCCAATACTCCAATAATATCCTTTGTCAATGTAGTATTCAAAGTTGTAGCGAATGTTGTCGCCAATAATAAAATCAAATGAAGCTACATCATTGTTAAAGAGTATTTTTTTCTTTGTCACATTGATCAATCCTGCCGTTTTGTAAACATCGTCATAATGTGCTGCCAAACGCAAAAATGTAGTATTTGGTCTTTCTTTTAGATTGAGAATAACATCTTCCGAATCGTCTTCATTTTTGAGTGTTTTATACCGAATTCCTGTAAAGTTCCCTGTTGCTGCTAAGTTGCTAATACCTTCTGTAAATTTTTTAAACGATATTTTAGCAGGCGTTTTAAAGCGCAATTTCCCACTCACATACGAACGCGTATACTTTTCATTTCCAAGCAAGTGAACGTAATTAATATGTATAGAATCTTTAATTATTACAGGTGTTAGCTTGCGTTTTTCCTGTTGTTTTTCCGCAATTTCTTTTAACGCTTCTAGTTGATTTCTTCCTGCTTTTTCTCCTCTTTTAATAAGTTCGCGACCTCTGCCAAAGGAAATTACTGAAAAACCAATAATGTCTGGACGAATGTAAATATCAGTTTGTTTACTTTTCTTTTTCATGTCATTGATCGTGCGGAAATTGTTGATTTGCGACAGAATTCGCATTGCAGATTTTAATTTCTGTCTGTCTGCCAAACCATCTTGCACATCGACACCAATAATAATGTCTACATTTTTCGCTTTAATTTCGTCAATAGGATAATTGTTAATTACGCCGCCATCAATCAGTAAACGTTCATCAATTTCGACAGGTTCAAATAGTGACGGAAACGCACCACTTGCCGTAATTGCATCTGGCAAATAGCCTTTATCTAAAATTACTTGTTCTCCTTTTTCTATATCTGAAGCAATACACAGAAAAGGAATCGGAAGCTTACTAAAATCGTCAATATGATCTACATGCAGTAATAGTTGTGCCAGCAAGTTGTATACGTTTTGTCCTTTGGAAATAGATGATGGAAAGGATACGCTAAATTTATCAAACGGCAACGTAATGGCATACCGTTCCGCATCGTCTTTTTCATAGAATGTTTTTGCAGAACGTGGCAATTCATCCTGAATTAACAGCTCCAAATCAGTTTCTTTAAAGATAGAATCTATTTGTTTTCCGGTATAACCTGAAGCGTACAACGAGCCAATAATTGCGCCCATACTTGTACCGCCAATATAATCAATACGGATTCCTAAACTGTCAATGACTTTTAAGGTTCCAATGTGTGCCAATCCTTTTGCGCCGCCGCCACTTAAAACCAAACCAACTTTGAGGTCTTGCTTTTTTTGTGGTTCTTCTTGCGCTGTAACAAAAGAAAAACTTAAAATCATTATGCAGATGAGAATCCACTTTTTCATTAGATATGGTCCTTTATTTTTTATGAAAATTATCGTATATTTTTTTCGCTCTACTGTTTCCAACAACTGCCGAAACTTCTTCTAGTGATGCTTCCGAGATTCGCTTAACCGATTTGAATTTTTTCAATAATTCCACAATTGTTTTTTCGCCAATGCCAGCAATGATTTCTAACTCAGAGTTTAACGCAGTTTTGCTTCTTTTATTTCTATGGAATGTAATTCCGAATCGGTGTGCTTCGTTTCGTAAATGTTGAATGATTTTGAGCGTTTCGCTTTTTTTATCTAAATATAGTGGAATTGAATCACCTGGGTAATAAATTTCTTCTAAACGTTTCGCAATTCCGATGATTGCAATTTTTCCACGTAATCCTAAAGCATCTAAACTTTTTAATGAAGACGAGAGTTGTCCTTTTCCTCCATCAATGACAATTAATTGCGGTAATGGCTGCTTTTCTTCCAGCAATCTTTTGTATCTGCGATAGACAACTTCTTCCATCGAAGCAAAATCGTCTGGTCCAACAACGGTTTTTATATTGAAATGTCGGTATTCTTTTTTGCTTGGTTTTCCGTTCTTAAAAACCACACAAGCCGCCACAGGATGCGTTCCTTGAATGTTAGAGTTGTCAAAACATTCTATATGTTGTGGCTCTTCAGACAGTCGCAAATCTTTTTTCATTTGCGCCATAATACGTTTTACATGTTTGTCAGGATCGGTCAGTTTTATTTGTTTAAAACGTTCCATTCTGAAATATTTTGCATTTCGTAATGAAAGGTCTAAAATTCGTTTTTTGTCGCCTAGTTTTGGAATTGTGATTTTGAAATTCTCTCCAACTTCTACTTCAAAAGGCACATATAATTCTTTGGAATTGGTTTTGAAACGCTGATGAATTTCCGTGATTGCCAATTCTAGCAATTCTTTGTCGGTTTCGTCTAGTTTCTTTTTAATTTCTAGCGTATGCGAACGTACAATGGAACCAAGTGATAATTGCAAAAAGTTGATGTATCCGAAACTTTCATCCGACATAATAGAAAATACATCTACGTTGCTAATTTTTGGATTTACAATCGTCGATTTTGCTTGATAGTTTTCTAAGATTTCTACTTTTTCTTTGACTTTTTGCGCATCTTCAAATTCCATTGCTGCTGCATGCGCTTTCATTTGCTCTCTAAATTGTTGCAAAGAATCTTTGAAATTTCCTTTTAGTATTTCACGAATCGCCGCAATTTGCGTTTCATAACTTTGTATGGTTTGATAGTTTTCACACGGACCTAAACAGTTTCCTAAGTGATATTCTAAACAGACTTTGTATTTGCCTGTGTTTATTTTTTCTTGAGATAAATCATAGTTACACGTTCGCAACGGATATAATCCTTTGATTAAATCTAAGAGTGTCCGAACCGTTTTTACACTTGTGTACGGACCAAAATATTCCGAACCATCTTTGATCATTCTGCGAGTTTGAAATACTCTTGGGAAACGTTCGTTTTTGATGCAAATCCACGGGTACGATTTGTCATCTTTTAGTAAAACATTGTAGCGTGGTTGGTATTTTTTGATGAGATTGTTTTCCAATAGCAACGCATCTGTTTCCGTTTCTACCACAATATGCTTGATGGAAGCAATTTTTTTGACCAACACTTTCGTTTTTCCGTAATCGTGGTTTTTATTGAAATAGGAAGAAACTCGTTTTTTTAGATTTTTTGCCTTTCCTACATACAAAATCTTCCCATCTTTATCATAGTATTGATAGACACCAGGATTGGTTGGAATTGTTTTGAGTTGGAGTTGGAGTTCTTCGGTCACTTTTTGGTTCAATGTTCAATGTTCAATGTTCAATGTTCAAAAATACTTTTACATTTTGAGTTTGGTATTTTACATTTATTATTTTTTTTTTGAGCTTTCTTTGAGACTAATAATTTCTTCTATAAAACTTTTATGATTTTCAGCCAAAGCCTTAATTATATTATTCGATTCTTTTTTAGTCAATGATACACCATAAGGCTTTTCTAGTCGTATATAATAATTGTAACTCGTTTCAATTAATAAATCATATTTTGATTTCTTGAAGTTAATAATTATGTAAATAGTATAATTTCTATCATATCCAATGATTTTTAAAAATTTAAAAACTAATTCCGATTTAAAAGTATCTATTTCTAAAGGCTTTAGAGCATGATAAATTTCAGTAGTTGCTTTACCATCTTTATAAAAGAGTTGTTCTAGTTTTTCGTAAAATGATTCGTATAATTTTTGTTGATGCTCTTTTAAATTCCTGTTAAAAGGTAAAAATGATTTTGAAATGATTTTTTTTAATTCTTCATCATTCTTAGCTATATACTCTCTTTCATTGATTATTTCAAACTTACTTTTAAGTAAACTCACTTCTTTTTCTATATCATCATCCTCTTCAATAGGTTCACCTTTTGCTCCAGAAATCATTAATTCTAAAGAATGAACTAAATTTTCAGCGATGTAGTTTATAAATGCTTCTATGTTTCCAGCATCTGCTATGCGTAACGCAGCATAGTAGTTTTCTTTGTCTTCGGTTTTAATGATTGTTGGCGGAAAACCGTATTTCATCAGAATGAAATTCATAATGATTCTTGCCGTGCGTCCATTTCCATCATCAAACGGATGAATTCTAATGAATTTATAGTGAAATTCTGCCGCTACTAATATTGGGTTTAGAGTTTTTTCTTCGGTTTTATTGCGATACCAATTTAGTAAATCAGTCATTTTTGCAGGTGTTTCTTCTGGCGTAGCAAACCGAAATATTTCTCCTGTAACCGTTCTTACATGATTTGGTGTTTTTTTGTATTCACCAACATGGACTTTCTTTTTAGTTGGTTTTCCGTCAGGCGTAATTGCATCAACTTCATATGGTTCTTTGAGTAATAATTGATGAATTTGTCGAATGAAACTTTCACTAAATGGACGATCTCCTTTTACCAAATCTAGCACCCAATTTATGGCTTCATTGTGTCCTGTAACTTCAATATGATCTTTGAGTGGTTTTCCTTGCGCTGTAATATTGAACAGCAATAACGCTTTGGTTTCGCCATATGTCAACGTATTTCCTTCCAAATGATTTGAATGGTAATTCCAATCCAACCGAAATTTCTGCATAATAATTGCTTCTCTTTCAGGGTCAATTGGTCGCAATGCATCCAATTCTTCTTTAAGTTCCAACGCTTTTTTTAATTCTACCATAATTCAAGTATCGCTAACAAAGTTAATCGCAATTATTCTAAAAACAAATGCATATTCAATTTACAATTTTTATTTTAGTGAAACTCTATTTTGAGAAGCCTATTAAGGCGAACTTAAAGTAGTACGTTGAACTAACTCCACTGAAGAGTGGAGTCTGCATTTTTAGTATATCTGTTTCTTTTTTTACTTCAAAATTTGATCTCAACATTGAGATAGTTTATTTTTGATATAAACTTTTATTGAATGTCAAAATCTGCCTTGCGAAAGAAATATAAAGCCTTACGAAATGAACTGACTTCCGAACAGTTAGATGATTTTAGTATTGCCATTGCAAATAGATTGTTGAAACTTCCCATTTGGGAAAAACGTTATTATCAGTTGTTTTTAACGATTGCCGAACATAAAGAGGTTGATACGGAGTTTATTTTAAATATCCTTGCGGGAAAAGACAAAGACATTATTCTATCTAAAAGTAATTTTGAAGATCATTCATTAACACATTTTTTGCTGACAGATAACACAGTAATTAAAAAAAATGCTCACAACATTCCTGAACCAATTGATGGAATTGAAGTTCCTAGTAACAAGATTGATGTGATTTTTGTGCCTTTGTTAGCATATGATACAAAAGGAAATAGAATTGGCTACGGCAAAGGTTTTTATGATCGATTTTTAGCAGAATGCAAACCAGCTATTATTAAAATTGGTTTGTCATTTTTTCCACCCGAAACTACTTTGTTTGATGTTGATGTAACTGATATTTCGTTGGATTTTTGTGTGACGCCTGAGGATATTTATGAGTTTTAGACTTTGAGTGCATCAGTCTACAAACTTTTAGAAAGTACTTTTGTGCTGCATCATGATTTCTCGATACAATTTTTCATTTTTTGACGTTCGTCAAATATGAAAAACCACTCGAAATGACGGTTTGTTCTAATTTCGTCATTGCGAGAATTTGATAAAATTCGTGGCAATCTGCTTCTCTGAGAAACAGGTTATTTCGACGAAAGTCTGAGCTCAGTAAATTATATTATGGATTTCTGCCTGCGCAGGAATGACAATTATGCTTCTTCAGGAGTTACTTCTACAACTTCTTTTACAACGTCTCTTTTTACTTCTATTTCCTTCTTAGGAAATGCCCTTTTGTTGAATATAAGTAAAAGTAAAACTCCAATCGTGATAGCAGAATCTGCAATGTTGAATACCGGATCAAAAAATGTTAAACGATCTCCGCCAAGCCACGGAAACCCATTCTGGCCAAGTCGTATCAATTAGAGGAAATTTAAGCATGTCAACTACATGTCCGTGAAATACGGACTCATATCCGCCAGCTTCTGGCATAAATGTAGCTACTTCGCCTTGATAAATACTTTCGCTAAAAATTAAACCGTAAAATACAGAGTCAATGATGTTTCCAAATGCGCCTGCAAAGATGAGCGCAATGGCAACAATTAAAATACGTGAACTGTGTTTTTTTACAGCATCATATAACCAATACCCAATTGCGGTAATAGCAAATAAACGGAATAAGGTTAGGAATAGTTTTCCGTAACTTCCTGGAAGCTCAACGCCCCAAGCCATTCCTTTATTTTCGACAAATAGAATTTTGAACCAACCAAAAACTTCCACAGATTCTCCAAGTGCAAAGTTAGTTTTGATGTATATTTTGCTTATTTGGTCAATGAGTAAGACCAAAATAATGATTCCAATAGCTTTTTTTAATGACATGTGTCGTGCAATTTCCGTTTGAAAATTCTAATAGTTGGCTAAAATAAGAATATTTTATGCTTTATTGGAAGAATATGTAATCTTTCCATTGTCAGTTTTTAATTCTACTTTTTTTCCGCTTTCATAGAATATCACATGCTGATCAGAAGTTGTTTCCAGCGTTGGCTTCCTTTTTTTGATGTAATGAATGTTTCCTTTTTTGCTTTGAATTTTGGCTTCACTGTAAAAATCTTCTAATGTGTAGTTTCCTGTGATGAGTATTGCCAAGAATTTTCTGTAGTTTCCTTTGATGTAAACTTGCGTTCCTTCGCCTTCTAATTGGACTTTGAGTTGTTTTGGAATGTAGATATTCATCGAAACAGAAAATACTTTGTGCGCGCTTAGTTTGTCATTTGGAAGCTCAAAACCTTCTGCGAGTTTACATGAAAGGTGTATTTGTTTGTTTTTGGTAGCTGTAATCACGTTTAAATCGCGAAAGTATTCGCCTTCCATTCGCGTTTCAATTTTAATAAAATCATCATTTGTACTGAAAATATTGAGTTGAAATATTTTGTCCGTATCAATTCGGATTTCTTCTATTTGATGAATGGAAAGTGTTTGTTGGGTTGTTTTTTGGGAGAAACATACTGTAGTGACTAGCAGTAAAAAATAAGTTATGTATGTCGCTTTTTGCATTTGAGCGGTTTTGGGTTTTGGGTTTTGGGTTTTGGGTTTTGGGTTTTGGGTTTTGGGTTTTGGGTTTTTCGTCGCTTTGCTCCTTATTGTTGATTTGGTTTATTTCGATGTTACTCGCAGTTACAATTTCAACTTAATCATTCAGTATTTTTTATTCGATATTCGGTGTTTGTGGTTCGTTATTTGTTCGTTTGTTCGCTTGTCAATCTATAATAACCTTGAACATAAACCTATAAACCTTTCAACTTATAAACTTATAAACTAAAATTTGTTGATTTGTTTGTTGTGTGTTGTTTGTTTGTCAATGTATAATTATCTTGAAATTAAACTTATAAACCAAAAAAGCGCTCCTAGAGCGCTTTTTGTGAAATTATGATTGTTTTATGATTGCATATTTTTCGCTTCAATGCTTAACGTAGCATGTGGCACCAATTTTAAACGTTCAGGATTGATGAGTTTTCCTGTAACTCTACAAATTCCGTAGGTTTTATTTTGAATACGAAGCAAAGCGTTTTTTAAGTCGCGAATAAATTTTTCTTGACGAATTGCCAATTGCATGTTATTTTCTTTAGACGTAGTTTCAGATCCATCTTCAAACGCTTTGAATGTTGGCGATGTATCATCCGTACCATTGTTATGGTCATTCATATATGCGCCTTTTAACAATTCTAAGTCTTTTTGTGCTTGATCAATTTTATCTTGAATGATTCCTTTAAATTCTTCAAGTTGCTTGTCAGAATATCTTATTTTAGTGTCTTCCATGTGTTCTACATTTTTTTAATAAACAATACGGTGTTTACTTCATCGAAAGCAATTTCTGTCCCATTATCTAATTGATCTACAAATACTAACTCAGCTGTGAGCGTTTCCGCCTTTATATAATCCAAGTTCACATTGATAGCTTCTACTAAATGTTCATCTTCTTGTAGTGTTACGTGAATTTTATCCGTGACTTCAAAACCAGAGTCTTTACGTAAGTTTTGGATTCTGTTTACAAGTTCTCTTGCAATTCCTTCTTTACGCAGTTCATCGGTTAAGGTAACGTCTAACGCAACGGTAATTCCTCCCGAATTGGCTACTAACCAACCTTCAATATCTTGCGAAGTGATTTCCACTTCAGTTATGTCTAATGTACTATTTTTTCCGTTAATTTCAACAGGTATTTTCCCTGTTTTTTCAATTTCGGCAATTTCTTCTGGTCCAAACTGCATAATTACTGCCGCCGCAGCTTTCATATCTTTCCCGAATTTTGGACCTAATACTTTGAAATTGGGCTTTATTTGCTTGACTAATATTCCCGAAGCATCGTCTAAGAGTTCTACTTCTTTTACGTTTACTTCCGATTTTATTAATTCGGCTACAGCCAAAATCTCCGCTTTGTTTTGCGCATCCAACACAGGAATCATGATTCGTTGTAATGGCTGACGCACTTTGATCTTTTCTTTAGCTCTTAACGATAATACTAAGGAAGATATTGTCTGCGCATTTTCCATTTTACGTTCCAACGATTTGTCAATGAATGATTCGTCATAGGTTGGAAAGTCCGCTAAGTGTACACTTTCAAAGTTTTCTGTGTTTGTTGTATTCGTTAAATCTTTGTAAAGTCTGTCCATATAAAAAGGAGCAATTGGCGCACCTAATTTGGCAACAGTCAACATACATGTATACAAAGTTTGGTATGCTGATATTTTATCGTGTTCGTATTCACCTTTCCAGAATCTTCTTCTACTAAGTCTTACAAACCAGTTACTTAGGTTTTCCTGTACAAATTCTGAGATTGCTCTTGCAGCTCTTGTTGGTTCGTATTCTGCGTAAAATTTATCTACATTTTTGATTAGTGTATGCAATTCAGAAAGTACCCAACGATCTATTTCTGGACGATCTGCTAACGGAATTTCTTTTTCGCTGTAGCTGAAATTGTCAATGTTTGCATATAAACAGAAGAACGAATATGTGTTGTATAACGTTCCAAAGAATTTACGGCGAACCTCAGCAATTCCTTCTAAATCAAATTTTAAATTGTCCCACGGATTTGCATTTGAGATCATATACCAACGTGTCGCATCGGCTCCGTATTTGTCTAAAGTTGTAAATGGATCAACCGCATTTCCAAGACGTTTGGACATTTTTTGCCCTTCCTTGTCCAATACTAAACCGTTTGATACTACATTTTTATAGGCAACCGAATCAAATACGATGGAGCCAATCGCGTGAAGCGTATAAAACCAACCACGTGTTTGATCGACACCTTCAGCAATAAAATCTGCTGGAAAGTTTTCGTTATTGTCTATTTTTTCCTTGTTTTCAAACGGATAATGCCATTGTGCATAAGGCATTGAACCAGAATCGAACCAAACGTCGATTAAGTCACTTTCTCGCTTCATTGGTTGCCCAGAAGGTGAAACCAACGTGATTCCGTCAACGATATGTTTGTGCAAATCTACTTTGTCATAGTTTTCTTCCGACATGTTTCCAGCTTCAAACGAAGCGTATACATCTTTGGTTTCAACGCCAGCATCGATTGCTTTTTGGATTTCTGTTTTTAATTCTGCTAAAGAACCAATCATCAATTCTTCTTTTCCGTCTTCCGTACGCCAGATTGGCAATGGAATTCCCCAGAAACGGGAACGCGATAAGTTCCAATCGTTTGCACCAGCAATCCAGTTTCCAAAACGTCCTTCTCCAGTTGATTTTGGTTTCCAGTTAATCGTTTGGTTTAAGTCGTACATTCTATCTTTTACATCCGTGATTTTTATAAACCATGAATCTAATGGATAGTATAATATTGGTTTGTCCGTACGCCAGCAATTTGGGTAACTGTGGACATATTTTTCTACTTTGAATGCTTTATTTTCCGTTTTTAGCTTAATGGCTAATTCAACATCTATTGATTTTTCAGGAGCTTCGCCATCTTCATAGTATTCGTTTTTGACATATTTCCCAGCAAATTCACCCATTTCTGGTCTAAACTTCCCTTGTAAGTCTACTAAAGGCACCGGATTGTCATTTTCGTCTAAGACTAATAATGGTGGAATTTCGGGTGTTGCTTCTTTGGCAACTAGTGCATCATCTTGTCCAAATGTTGGTGCTGTATGTACGATTCCTGTTCCGTCTTCCGTAGTAACGAAATCTCCAGAAATTACTCTAAAAGCATTTTCAGGATTTTGATATGGCAACGCGTAGTCTAGTAATTGCTCGTATTTGATGCCTACCAAGTCTTTTCCTTTGTGCTCGCTTCCTACTAAGTATGGTATTTTTTTTGCTTCTTTTGTGTATGCTGCTACTTCTTCTTTTGTTTCCACTTGCGTGAATTTACCCGCGAATTGTTTCCCGATAAGGTTTTTAGCCAATACCACATTGATTGGCTCAAATGTATATTGATTATAGGTTTGAACCACAACATAGTCAATTTTTGGTCCAACCGTTAATGCTGTGTTTGATGGTAATGTCCAAGGAGTTGTTGTCCACGCTAAGAAATACAAATCGCCAGTTATACTTTGTAAAGCTTTTGGTAATGTTTCTTTAATGGTTTTAAATTGTGCTACAACTGTTGTGTCCGTTACATCTTGATATGTTCCAGGTTGGTTTAATTCATGCGAACTTAATCCTGTTCCTGCTTTTGGAGAATATGGCTGAATTGTGTAGCCTTTATACATTAATCCTTTAGCATAGATTTCTTTTAACAACCACCAAACGCTTTCCATGTACTTTGATTTGTACGTTACGTATGGCGTTTCCATGTCAACCCAATAGCCACTTCTGCGCGTCATATTGTTCCAAACATCTGTATACTTCATGACCGCTTTTTTACAAGCTTCGTTGTATTCTTCAATAGAGATTTTCTTCCCAATGTCTTCTTTGGTGATTTTGAGTTCTTTTTCCACACCAAGTTCTATAGGAAGTCCGTGTGTGTCCCAACCTGCTTTACGCTTTACTTGATATCCTTTTTGTGTTTTGTAACGGCAGAAAATGTCTTTGATTGCTCTGGCTAATACGTGATGAATTCCCGGTAATCCGTTTGCGGAAGGTGGACCTTCGAAAAATACGAATGATTCAGCGCCTTCTCGTGAACTTATACTTTTTTCAAAGATGTTGTTTTCTTCCCAATAGTTTAGTATTTCGTCTGCAACTACGGGTAAGTCTAATCCTTTGTATTCTCTAAATTTAGTAACCATTTTTTCTGCTGTATATTGGATTTGCGAAATTAATGAATTTCATTGAATTGTGTTGTTTTTGATCTCGCTTTTCAACGAGATGAGTTCAAGGTACAATTTTGAGTGTATCTTCTAGAGATCTCAAAATTGAGATTTATTCACTGAGATCTCGTCCTACGACGAGATTATTTGAATGATTTATGTATTCTCCTGTTCACTGAGATCTCGTTCTGCAACGAGATTATTTTGAATGATTTTTTTATTAAATCATTCAAAATAAAAAAAGACCACTTGAGGTTTTCAAGTGGTCTTTAGTATGCGTTGTAATTCTGTTTTATTGAATGATTAGTTTTTTGCTAATTTTTCCTTTTTCAGAATAGATACTTATGACATATATACCACTTGCTTTGTCATTGATAGGAATTCGAATTGTGTTTTCGTTCATTCCTTCTTTGATTGAAAGTATTCGTTGTCCTAGAATGGTATGCATGTCTATACCTTCTAGTTTGAAGTTGGTATTGTTTGTTATTACAATTTCTTCCGTTTCTGTATCAGTGTATATTATGATTCCATTTTCTAAAATATCATCATTGATACCTAGCGTACCTTCTGGTTGGAATACTAATGAATATTTGTCATTCGTTTCTCCGGCAGGAAGATTTACTTGGAAGCTATTTGCGCGTAAATCGTGTGTTACGCCAGTATAATTGTCTTTGATATAAACTCCAACACTATCGTCTATGTTTTCTAATTTATCTATCGATATTGTTCCGCCACCAGCAGTTTCAGCTACTAAACCGATAGGAACTTCTCTTGTTGTGGTTAGATTTTGTACTGCTTGGATTACGAATTCTTCGTTATTTAATGTCCAATACATATCATTTGCTGTAACTCCGATAGATTCTCCTTCGTATCCTAAATCGATTCCGTCTGTAGAGTTTGTATCAAACGTTAGTAATAGTTGTCTGTGGAATCCAGCAGGGTTTGTGTATCCGAGACGGATTTTTTCTCTAAAGTCTCTTGGAATGCCTAGTGACGCATATAGTTCATCTAATTCTTCTTCCGTAAGTGTTGGATCGTCGTCCGTTGTTGATTCTGTTGAATTGTTTTCAGCATTTGTATTGTTTTCAATTAAACCTATATCATCAGAATTGCTTCCATTTCTCATGAACGTTGAAAATTCAGATGCTCCTATGTATTCTGGTATAAATCTTCGTTGCGTATTATTGAATTCTACCGTTGCTGTTAATCCGTTTCCTGCGTTCGTATCTCCTTGCACAAAGAATCCTTGGCCAACTGCAATGTATCGCTTCGGTGTTTCTGTACCCGATCCTGTTTGGTTTACCGTTGGATGCGACATTGCTGGCGTTCCTCCACTTAACGTGTATGTGGCATAACCACCTTGATAATCCAGAAGGTCATGAGTTCCGCCGCCCCAATGTTCCCAGAAATATAACGTTCCTGATGTTGCATTGTTTGTAATATTATTGTTGATAAATACATTTGCATCTAACGCACTTGGATATGGATTCCCTACTAAGTATAAGTTATTGTCTCCTAATGGACTTACCGTAATTACACCATTGTTAGGTTTCCCTCTAAAGATATAGTTTTGCTCCCTTTTTTCATTTAGTAATGAAACTCCTTTCATGGTGTATCCTTCACCTGGTACAATGTTTCCATTGTTTCTAACAAATTGCCAAGCATCGTAATCTTCATCACCTCCGTTAACAAATTTATAGATCCAACGTGTACTGATTGTAAATGGTGAAGTTCCTCCATCTGCATTAGGAGTCCATGTGACTGCGCCTGGCGTAGCTACCGTTGTCCCATTTAATAATACATCTCCTAATGTGTATGTTTGATTGTTTGCCGTCGTGTTTATCATACTTACAGGTGACGACCAATAATTGTAGGTAAATCTGTTCGCTGTTCCTTGTTGATCTTTTTCTATGTAGCCAGCACTTGTAACTCCTAAATCACTACGTTGTGTTTGTACAAATTGACTTTCTCCTTGTAAATCTACTATACCGTTTATTTCTGCATACCAAATATTAGTCAATGCAAACCCAGTTCCTGCTGTTATGGCAAAAGGTGATGTGCTTGTGACTGTAGGGTTTGTTCCTGTTACGGTAAGTTTAGCTCCAGGATCAACCATTAATCCTAAGGTTGAATAACTTGCGCTTGCAGTGACATTGTTTTTTATTTGAACAATAGACCAATTTATACTTGACGCTGATGGCGTATCCCAAACAGTTCCATTTTCCCAAGTAGCATCACTTGTCCAGTTACCATCCGCAACACTTATATATGGCATTGGTGCTGTTTGTGCCTCAATGGTTGACATATTTTTCATGAACGAAACGTTTCCATTTCCTGTTTGATCTTCGAGACGATTTCCTTTTATGTCGGACATGTCATAGTGCGCTATTAAAGATGACCAAGGTACTTTGACTCCGGTTGTAAAATCTTCAATATCTTTTGGAACTATTTTCCCTCGCACATTTACTCCATTTTGTTCAATTTCTTGATGCACCATTGATTGGACTTGGTCTAAGGTAAGTGCAATATTAAATATTCTTATTTCATCTATGGAGCCTCTAAAAAAGTTGATCCCTGTGTCGGTTCCTATTCGAAAAGGGTTTGGATTTGATGGTAAAGGATCTACACTTCCACCACCTATAAATTTTCCATTCAAATAAAATCTCGCAAAATTAACGGATGTATTCACAATTATAGTAAAATGAACCCAATCTCGTACGGTATCAGTTCCTGTTGATGCTATTCCAATCGTTTGACCTTCTTCAATTGCTAATAATCCAGAACTTAAATAGAATCTGAATTGTCCATTTACGCCCATAATTCTTCTAAATGGTATTGTAGACGATTGCCCTGGGTTTTTAATCCATCCCATTATCGTGTAGTCTGTTAGACCTTGCGTGGCAGGTGTTTTATCTTCTACATAATCATCAATCCCATCAAAAAATAGTGCGTTTTGTCCTGTTATTACTTGTGGTTCGGCTAGCGTGAAATATTGACCATTACTTAAGTTTACACCTGTAAATGTTAATACACCACCAACATTGGTTCCTTCATAATTTTCATAATCTGTAAAACTGGAATTAGTTGCAATGTATAAGTCTAAATCATCAAGGTTTGAAACACCACTTCCGCTCATATCAAATTCTAATTCTACCGTGCCAACATCCGTAACACTTTCACGCGCTATCCATATTTTGTTTAGCATTCGGACTGTTCTTATCGATAATGAGGATGTTTGAACTGTTTCTGCAAGTCCATTGTTTCCAACCATTAAATAACTTTTATCAGAAGAAAAAGTCCCGCTTTCTACTTCCATTGTTAATATATCGGAAGGTCCTATATTAGAACTTGTTGATTTTGTTTGTATGAAACCAGAGTCATCATCTCTTGCCAAACCAAATACGTTGTATCCATATCCTGCATTTGTAGTACCATTCCATATGATGCTTCCAGCTGAATTAAGGTAGTTGTTACTGGTTCCTGCATATCCAGATGGGGAAGTACCAGTACCAGTAGCCCAGTTTGCTTCATTTGCACCTAACGTAATACCGTATTTTATTGCTAAATAAGATTCTACTTTTTGTAATTCCGTAGAGGTTAAGTCTCTATCATACATAATGATTTCTGCAATATCTCCATTATACAAAGAGCTTGATCCAGTATTTCCAGTAAGTCTTGTTGCTCCTATTAATACATCGGCAGCAATTGTTCCTATATTTGTTCCTTCGTTTAATACAGCAGTATCTACAACACCATTCATATAAGGCGATAATCTTGTAAGCGAACTTCCTGTATTCGCCACAACGCCAGAAGTAATTTTTGGTTCATTTAACGCATATACAGTTCCATAGCGAACTGCTGTGTTAGGAAATGCCGCAGCTGATTTTCCAAGTGTATGATGCAATACTCTATCAGTTCCGCTAAACCAAACTTGATAGTTTGCGTCACTAGCATCTGCTTTACTGAGTATAGTTCCTTGGCTGGTTGCTCCATTAACTACCACAGTAATGATAGTCATTTGATTAGAATTAGGCTGAAGATTTAATTGTGGCTGATTTCCAAGATTTAAGAATTCAGCACCTGCGAATCGTAAAGTAGGATTAAAGTTTAATCCGTCTGTAACTAATTGCGCATCTGTAACTCCTTGAGAAGTTGCTGGAAATTTATTGGGAGATTGGTCTTCCCATGCGTCCACATCAGTTCCTGTTAGTGTTGTTCCAACATCGGCTTTCATCCAAAGTTGTAGGTTTGTTATCACATCTCCAGGAGATTCAAATGGTAATATATCTATGGTATAATCTTCAACTTCCCCAAATAATCCATCATCACATTCGTCGCCGAAACCGGGAGAAGTACTCAGATTATAAAATAACATCACTCGCATACGTGTTAGTCCTGTAGCTGCAGTTAGTGGAATCGTAATTGATCCAGAAACAGGACTATTGGTGTTTGCTGGGTCACTGTATACCAACTCATTAGCTTCACCAAAATCACCATCTCCGTTGTAATCTATCCAAACAGCAACTCCTTCTGGGTCATTGTAAAAAGAGTACTTGGAAATTGATACTGTATACGATAATGTTTTATTGACTGAAGTAAACGTTGTTGCAGTAAAGTCACTGTATCCGCTTCCTGGAACACCACTTGTGTCATTATCACCAGTGTTTAGTTGAACTCTAGTAATGTACTCAAAAGTAGTATCATTAGCATTTGTAGGCGGAGAAGAACAATATTGTGCATTTGCATAAGCAATTGATAGCAACATTGCTAAGAGTGAGTAGGCTTTTTTCATATGTAAAAGTATTTTAAGGCGTAATAAATTTACTCTATTTTTTATTCTTATATGTGATTTACAATAGTGTAAAGTAGTAAATTAGATGAAATCTATGAATTAGTCGTTAAAAATAACATTAAATTTCATAAGATCTTGTGTTTAACATTCCTTTTCCTACTTAATTTTCCTAAAAGGTATAATTTAGACCTAAAATTAAGTTTCTTCCTGGTGCAGTGATTCCCGAAGAATATGTTCTATATCGCTGATCTGCAATGTTTTCTAACGAAGCCGTTAGATTGATTTTTTTTGAAATTTCAAAGCTCGATTTTGCATTAATTGTGAACCAAGAAGGCGCATATGGATTGCCATTTTTATCTGTTGCATATAAGTATGCTTTGCTCCGTTCGGAAGGCGCTAAATTCTCAAAAGTTATGGAACTATTGTAGTTGGCAAAAACGTCAAATTTCAGTCGTTCATTTTTGTATATGAAATGAATGTTTCCAAATATTGGAGATACATGTCTTAGTGGAACTTTTGTACCATCTTCTTGTTCTTCTTCCCCACGAGGAATGGTAAGATCGGCAGTGATTTTTGTTTTTTTGTCAAATTTAGCTACAAATCCAAATTCAAAACCATATGTAAATACTTTTGAAGCATTTTGAATTGCCTGTACATTACTTAATTCTCCGTTGTATAAAATTTCTGTTTCTCCATTGAGATTAAAATCTTTACGGATAAGTGCATCATCTAATATTGTATAGAAAGCCGTGAAATTTAAGTCAAAACTACTTCCTATTCTTTTTTGGATTCCAAATTCTGCACTGTACGCATGCTCTGGAGTTAAGTTAGGATTTGGCACAACTACCGAACCTGGTTCAGAGTCAAATACTTTTCCAATATCATCAATGTTTGGCGCTCTAAAAGCTGTGCCAATGTTTGCTGTTATTTGCCACGTTGATGGCAACCAACTAAATCCTACACTTCCTGTAAATGCGCCCGTATTTGTGCTCGCATCTGTAAACGGAAACGGGAAAAATGTAGTGTCAAAATCTGTGTCAATTAAAATATGATTGTAGCGCAAACCAGATTGAATAGTAAATTTAGGATTTAACTTGTATTCTAAACTTGCATATGCTGCCATTGATTGCCAGGTAGCTCCATCTGGATAGCGTGAAGGCGCATCCGTAATTTCGCCTGTATCAATATTTTTATCAAATCCGTCAGAATGTACTTTGTTGTAAACGTATTCTAAACCGTAAAATGTTTTTATTTTTGGAGTGAATCTTTTTTCAAAATCTAAATTTGAAGAGATTGCATCTACTTTTTCTTCGTTTACATTGAGAATTACGTCTTGAAAGTTTCGTTTGTTTCTACTTTCTTCAAAACGTTGATATGCGTTTGTAAATTTTACATTGTCATAATATGTATTGTTTCCTTTTTTCTGTGTTTGAAAATTCGCCATAAACCATTTCTGCGGTCCATAATACCAATCGCCATAACGCAATGCTCCATTTCGGTATTGAATTAAACGATCGTACCGTGGATAATTTGAAGTTGCTGAGTAATGCAATCCTAAATCGAATTCCCAAATGTCATCAGGCACCAATTTTATTCGTTGTGCCAAGTTGATTTGATTATATCCTGTAGACCGCTGAATTAATGGGTTTCCATTGGTTACAACCGCATCTTCTCCATTGATTCTGGTCACATATTCAGGTCGTAAATACGTATCTTTACCGTTTCTTCCCATCCGCAAGTCATCAAAATCACTGTAACTTACACTTGTTAGGAATCCCCATTTTTTTAATCCAAAACCAAAGTCTGCATGACCTGTTTTTTCTGTATTTGCCGTTGAATATCGCATACTTGCATTACCAGAGAAAATTGTTTCATCATTCCACGAAAGTTTTGGTGTTTTTGTATAGAAATTCATCACACCACCAACAGCATCACTTCCATAAATAACGGAGCCTGCGCCCAATATTACTTCTGTGTTGTTTACGTTGAAAGGATCAATAGAGATGATGTTTTGTATGTTTCCGCCTCTAAATATGGCATTATTCATACGTACGCCATCAACCGAAATTAATAATCTGTTTGTAGAAAATCCTCTAATCATAGGGCTTCCGCCACCGAGTTGACTTTTTTGGACAAATATTTTTCCGCTTTTTTCTAGTAAATCCGCAGCAGTTTGTGGAGATGAGTATGCAATATCTTGTCTGCTGATACTGACAATTTTTTCAGGTACTTCTTTTTTGTTTTGTTGCCATTTGGAGACTGAAATGACAATTTTTGAGAGTTCCGAAGAATTTTTTATTAAGTATATTTTGTTTTTTCGTTGAAGAATTTCGGCTTTTGTATATGTTTCTGGCGAATAAGAAATGTGCTGAAAAGTAATTTTTTCATCATCAGAAAACATAGAAATATCTATTTTTCCTTTAGCATTTGTGATTCCACCTTTAGACTGATCCGAATTATACACATTAACGTTAGATATATTTCTATCATTAAGAATGTCTTTTACTTGAATTTCTTGACCAAAAAGAGCTGTAGAAAAAACAAAAGAAATAAGAATCGCAATACCTTTTATTTTATTTGAATACTTCATGTAACACTTCCATTGATTTTGGTTGCCTAAATCCTTGCAAATGTAATTTAAAATATTGAATGAGTATTGCAAGAATTTCATTTCTTCTTTGAGAAGACAACTTTATAGTGTTCTGCTCATCAAATTTTGTGCCTAATAGCTGTTTGAAGCATGTTAAAGTTTCACCGGAAACACATTCGTTCATCGTACTGTTGTCAAAGAATTTGCCTTCTTGTAAGTCAAAATAACTTTTATGCATGTGTATTGTTTCAGGATAGAACCCAAAATACTTGGTAAGATTTATTAAAAATAATAGGTGAAAGTTGCCAATTTCGTCATGAACGTCTAACCATTGTAGTGCATTTTCTATAAATTCGAAGAGTGTTTCGTTTTTTTCTTCTTCCTGAATGGAATAATTTAACATTTCAGATAGAAATAACACAATAGAACTTTTGGTAATTATGGTATAAATTGAAGTATACGCATAAACAGTTTTTACATCTTTAATGTATTCTAAGCTTCCTTTGTTTTTGTGATTAGCAACAATTTCAAGTTGCATTAATGGTTGAAAGTAGGCTATTTTTAGTTTTCCTTTTTTCGATTTGAGAATTCCGCGGAGTAAGTAACTTTTTATTCCGTCTGAAGCTGTAAAACATTTTACAATAACGCCAGCATCACCATATTTTATGGTAGAAATTACGATTGCTTTTGTAGTAACTAACATTTAGCGAACAACCATCACTTTCGTGACTTTGGTTTCTATTCCGTCTTCACTTGCAATGAGAATTAGATATACGCCTGAAGCTACTTTGTGTCTTCCAAAAGCTGTTAAATCCCACAGTAATGTTCCACCTTCCGAAGTTGTTTCGTAGACTAAGTTTCCTTCAATATCGGTAATTTTTACATTTGCATTGTTCGTTAAGCCCGAAATTGTCAAGTTTCCACTAAATCCAGGTCGTACAGGATTTGGATATGCGTATACGTTTTCTAAGGTATCTTTTGGTCCTGTTGAAGTTCCTTGAAACGATATTAATCCTTTGGAAGTTCCTATATATATACGTCCAGATTCTGAATCAATTTCTATGTCGTTAATTGTATTTGTTGGCAATGGCGAATTGTCTTTTGTGAAATGTGCAAAAGTTTCTGTAGCATCTGACGACAAGTAAAATACTCCAGAAGCAGAAGTTGCAATCCATTTATTGTTAGATCCGTCTACTTCAATATCAGTTACCGTTTGCTCAAATAGTAATTCTTTTGGCACACCATCTTCTTCTACAATAATGATATTATCGCTTTGCGGATTACTATCATTGAAAATATTGTCAGCTCCATAATAAACTCTAATTCCTTTTACAGTTCCTATCCAAAGGTTTCCTGTTTTATCAACATTTAACGCTCTTACATCTGTGGTTGGTAAATTTCCTTCTTCTTCTTCACCTAAAGTTACAAAACGAGCACCTTCACTACGAGTTTCATCAAATGCTAAAACTCCATGTGATTGTGTTGCAATGAATTTTATTCCGCCGTCGCTAATTTCAATTTTTGAGAGTCCATTTTCTCCACCTAATGGATCACTAATTGTTTCGGTAATGCTATAAGAATTCCATTGTCCGCTACTGCGCAATACTTTGATTCCATTATCAATTTTGGAGGTTAATACCCAAAGATCACCATTTTCGTCATATTGGGTTTCTCCAACTCTAATGTCAATATAGTTTGGATTTCCAATATCTAAAGATTCTAAATCACTGTTTGTAGTGTTTAATAATTCTGTTGGAATATTGTCTTCAATTTTGAGCATTCCTGAAAAGAATGAGCTTATATATACTTGACTCGTATTTGAAGGATTTACCGAAGTATGCACCAAATTTCGCGCATCAAATTCTGCGGTGTACGGAATGTTGGTCCACGCCAACTCTTGCAAATGACTTACGCCTCTACGAGCTAATGGATACGGATTGTAACCCGCATTGTAATCGCCATACACAACCCACAACTCATCAGGGACTGCCGTAAGAGAAAATATATTGTTTAGCAAAGGTCCGTCTGGCAGTATTTGATTTACGGTACTTGTTGTCGGAAAAGTAGTTTCAAGAATTCCATAATCTTCTGTGCCCAAAAATATTTTGTTAGCTAGTAACAAAGCGGAGTTGAATTTAAGATCGGGAAATTCTTCTAGCGTATCAATTTCTAAAACTTCATTGAGTCCAGTATCGTAGATATGAACTTTGGTATTATTAACAACTGTTAAGTACGTGCCATCAGTTTTTAAGTCTTCTAAAAGTGTTGCATATTGAGGAATTTGACTTTGAATTAGTAAAGAAGTTCCATCGTATTCATAGAGTCTTCTGTTATTGTTTACCAAATAAATAGTATCTCCGAAGGCAGCAATTCCCCACCAATTTGAGTCAAATACACGTTGCCATTCTGCAAAATCTATGAGATTATCATTGTTTACGAGTGCTCTAAACATTCCGACGTTTGTTGCAGCGTAAATATATTCGCCCAAAATAGTTGTTTGTCGTACTTCTAGTTGACTTCCATTTGGCCCTATGAAATAGGTGTCTCCAAATTCCAAGGCATTGATATCATATAAAGAGATTCCGTAATTCGTAGAAATGTATAAGAAGCCGTTATACTCCATTATATGATTGAGTTTCTTCTTGTTTGGCGGAATCGTTGGTTTGTCTACAATACCAACTACTTTTCGTATTTCTTCTGTATTTGCATCAAACACTTCAATAAGTCCGTTGTCATAACCAAGTACATATTTCTGAGCAGACTGACTTAGGTACGCTGTGCTTATTTGTTCTCCAGACAATCCGTTAACCGTAGAAAATTTTTCTATTTCATTAGACTGTAAATCATATGTGAAAAATGCATTTTCAGAGGCTCCATATATTTTATCCGAACCAAGTGATATATCAATTACGTTATTATATGAATAATGACCTAGCCAAGAATTTTCAAAAGATTGTCCGTTCACTGACATACAACATATCAGCAGTAGTAAATACAAACCTCTTTTCATCTATTTATTTTTATGTATTAATTGTATCTAATGAAATTTACCGCTTAAAAACAAAAGGTTGGTTTCAACCAATTGCTTTGGATTATTTCATGTTTTATCAAATATATTTAATAATAACGTAAATGAATTGGTTATCATATATTATTGTAATAAAAAAAGCTTTCTGAATATTTAACAGAAAGCTTTTTTAATATATTTTGAGGATTTTAATTACACAACTCCTTGCGCAATCATTGCATCAGCTACTTTTACGAAACCAGCAATATTAGCTCCTTTTACATAGTCAATATATCCATCTTTATCAGTTCCATATTTTTCACATGCTTCGTGAATGTCAATCATGATTTGTTTCAATTTCGCATCTACTTCTTCACGTGTCCAATTGTAACGTAACGAGTTTTGCGTCATTTCTAAACCAGAAGTTGCAACTCCACCAGCGTTTGATGCTTTTCCTGGCGCGAATAATATTTTCTTCGCGTGAAATACTTCAATTGCTTCTGGTGTAGATGGCATGTTTGCTCCTTCACTCACACACATACAACCATTAGTTACTAATGCTTTTGCTTCATCACCGTTCAATTCGTTTTGAGTTGCACATGGCAAAGCAATATCACAAGTTACATTCCAAGGTCTTTCGCCTTCATGGTATGTTGCAGAAGTATATTTGTCTACATATTCGCTAATTCTTCCTCTATTTACATTCTTAATTTCCATCACGAATGCTAATTTATCAGCATCAATTCCGTCAGTATCATGAATATATCCAGAAGAATCAGACATTGTTACCACTTTTCCGCCTAATTCTGTTGCTTTTTCAACGGCGTATTGCGCCACATTTCCAGAACCAGAAACAACAACTGTTTTTCCTTCAAAAGATGTTCCTTGTGTTTTTAACATACTATGTGCAAAGTATACGTTTCCGTATCCTGTTGCTTCTGGACGAATTAAAGATCCGCCCCAAGTAATTCCTTTTCCTGTAAGAACTCCTGTAAATTCGTTTCTTAATTTCTTGTACATTCCGAACATGTATCCAATTTCTCGTCCACCAACTCCAATATCTCCTGCAGGAACATCTGTGTTTGGCCCAATATGTCTGAATAATTCCGACATGAAAGCTTGACAGAAACGCATGATTTCGATATCAGATTTTCCTTTTGGATTAAAATCTGAACCACCTTTTCCGCCGCCCATAGGAAGTGTTGTTAAACTATTTTTAAAAACTTGCTCAAATGCTAAGAATTTAAGAATACTTAAGTTTACACTTGGGTGAAAACGCAATCCGCCTTTATAAGGTCCAATTGCAGAATTCATTTCAATTCTATATCCTCGGTTTACCTGAGTTTCTCCTTTATCATCTATCCAAGAAACTCTGAACATTATAACACGTTCAGGTTCTACCATTCTTTCAAGAATTTTTGTTCCGTTATATTTTTCTTTACCTTCAATATAAGGGATTACAGCTTCCGCAACTTCCTGAACAGCTTGTATAAATTCAGGTTCGTGTCCGTTAGTCTGCTTTACCAAGTCTAAAAAGTCTTTTACTTTTGCTTCCATAAACGAAGTTTGATTAACATATTAGTATTAATATCATTATTTGACGATGCAAATATACATTTAATTAAAAAAAAATAGTGTTTTTTTTATAATTTGATAATCTGTTAACGATATAAAATCTCGTAAGGCTATTTTACTGAACATCTTGCAACTAAAGAATAATAAACAATAGTTAATACACTTTTTGTTTTTTTGTTTTACGGGTTTTTATATATTTGCTGTATAGCCTTATAAAAACACTGGTTTATAACATGTTAAATAGAATATGCCCTATCTTCCTACTTATCATGCTGATGTGTGTTGGATCTATACATGCCCAATTTGGATTTTCTCATGAAATTGGATTTGTTATTGGACCAAATGCGTTTCAGTCAGATTATGGAGAACGTAACGATTTTGATACTAATATTGGAAATGTTGGACTCGAACTCGGTGTTGTTCATTATTTAAACTTCTCATACCGCGCAGAATGTAACTGTTTTACTCGATATACGTTTTTTAATGACCACTTTAAAGTGAGAAACGAATTGACACTTACTACTGTAAATTTAGAACATTTTGGTAGATATGTTGGTGACGATAAAGTATCGTTAACAGCAAACCAGTTGCGAGCAATGCACGGAAATACAAAAGTTTTAAACGTAGGAACACAACTAGAATTTTTCCCTAGAAGTATTCGTGAATTTGAAAGTGGTGGCGCTTTATTAGCACCTTATGCTGCTTTAGGAGTTCAGTACAATTATTACATACCAACCGTAGAATCTGACTTAGGACCACTTTCGGACCCTACTGTTTTGCCCATAAAATATCAAAATGCATTTAGAAATGAATCTGGCTCTACATGGTCCGTTGTAGCAAGTATCGGAACACGTTACAAGTTTACAGAAGTATCCGATTTATTGTTTGATGTCCGTTGGAGATATTACTTCTCAAACTGGGTCGATGGATTAAATCCAGATGAAAACCTATATCCTGAAAATAAAGCAAATGATTGGGGATTTGTGATCAATGTAGGATACATTTATTACTTGAATTTCTAGAAGAAAAATATATACATACTAAAAAAGCCATTCTGTTGAGAATGGCTTTTTTTATACTACAATTTGAAATAATACTACTGTGCTAAAGCATTTTCTAAATCTGCAATTAAATCATCAATATCTTCAATTCCAACACTCAATCTAATCAAAGAATCTACAACGCCTGTTTTTTCTCTTTCGTCTTTCGGAATACTTGCATGTGTCATACTTGCAGGATGTCCCGCTAACGATTCTACGCCGCCTAACGATTCTGCAAGTGTAAATACTTTTAAGTTTTCTAGAATTTTAATGGTCTTGTCGTAATTATTTCCTTTAGTTGTGAACGAAATCATTCCACCAAAATCATCCATTTGCTTTTTCGCAATATAATGACTTGGATGACTTTCAAATCCTGGCCAATATACGTTTGCTACTTTTGGATGTTGTGCTAAATATTCAGCCACAGCTTTTCCATTTTCACAGTGACGTTGCATCCGAACATGTAATGTTTTAATTCCGCGCAAAGCCAAAAAACTGTCCATTGGTCCACAAATAGCGCCACTTGCATTTTGAATAAAGTAGAGTTTATCTGCAATTTCTTTATCTTTTACAACCAATGCGCCCATAACCAAGTCACTATGTCCGCCAATATATTTTGTTACAGAATGCATTACAATATCTGCACCTAAATCCAAAGGTCTTTGTAAATATGGTGTTGCAAACGTATTATCAACTGCTAACATAATATGGTGCTTTTTAGCGACTGCCGCTGAAGCTTCAACATCAATAATATTCATCATTGGATTGGTTGGTGTTTCAACCCAAATCAACTTTGTATTTTCGTTTACATACGATTCAATATTCGCCGCATTTTGCATCCCAATAAAGTGGAATTTAATCCCAAAGCCTTCAAATATCTTTGTAAACAATCTATACGTTCCGCCATATAAATCGTTGGTAGAAATTACCTCATCGCCAGGTTGTAATAATTTGATAACTGCATCAATTGCTGCCAAACCAGAACCAAATGCCAAACCATAGTTTCCGTTTTCAATACTCGCCAATCCATTTTCCAAAGCATTTCGCGTCGGATTGTGCGTTCGGGAATATTCATAGCCTTTATGTCCGCCAGGCGTAGTTTGTGCGTATGTTGATGTTTGATAAATTGGTGGCATTACAGCTCCATAAGCTTTGTCGGGTTCTTGTCCACCGTGTATTGTTTTCGTATTAAATTTCATATATTTTCTTCTTTATAATGTGATACACATTTTGCGTTTCATTTTTTGGTTTCCCAATTATAATTGTACCTTTAGGATTACTTAACTTTTTAGTCGAAATGAGTCATAAAAATAACAATTTTTTCAAATATCTTCTTTTAATATTTGCAATGATGAGTTTGCAAGCATTTTCTCAAAATTTCACAAAACAAGATACATTGCGTGGTTCCATTACGCCAGAACGTGCTTGGTGGGATTTGACACATTATCATTTAGATATAAAAGTTGATCCAAACGAAAGAACAATTTCGGGAAGTAATACGATTCAATATACTGTTTTAGAAAAAAATAATGAGAAGCTTCAAATAGATTTACAACCTCCGTTACAACTCACAAAAGCCGTTCAAAATAGTGAAGAACTTGAAATTACGCATGACGGAAATGCACATTTTATTCATTTAAAAAAGAAACAACGCAAAGGCAAAACGTATAGTGTTCAAGTTTTTTACGAAGGAAAACCCAAAGTTGCCAAACGTCCGCCGTGGGATGGAGGAATTACGTGGAAAAAAGACAACAATGGACTTCCGTTTATCGCTTCTTCCTGTCAAGGATTGGGCGCAAGTGTTTGGTGGCCGTGTAAAGATCATATGTATGACGAAGTTGATAGTATGAAAATTAGCGTGAATGTTCCTAAAAATTTGATGAATGTTTCCAACGGACGTTTAACGAAAGTTGAAGAAAAAGAAGATGATACAAAAACCTATCATTGGAATGTTTTGAATCCGATTAATAATTATGGAGTGAATATTAATATTGGCGATTATGTTCATTTTGGTGAAAAATACAATGGAGAAAATGGTGTTTTAGACATGGATTATTATGTGCTTCGAGACAATTTAGCCAAAGCGAAAGAACAATTTAAAGACGCCGCACGTACTATGGAAGCTTTTGAACATTGGTTTGGTCCATATCCGTTTTACGAAGATAGTTTTAAGTTGGTAGAAGCGCCATATTTAGGCATGGAACACCAAAGTTCTGTGACGTATGGAAACGGTTATATGAATGGATATCTCGGGTACGATTTAAGCGGAAGCGGTTGGGGAATGAAATTCGATTATATTATTATTCACGAATCGGGACATGAATGGTTTGCCAATAATATTACCAATATTGACATTGCTGATATGTGGATTCATGAAAGCTTTACAACCTATTCTGAGAATTTATTTGTCGATTATTTTTATGGGAAAGAAGCAAGTGCAGAATATGTGATCGGAATGCGAAGTAAAATTCGAAACAGACGCCCAATTATTGGAATTTATAATGTAAATCATGAAGGTTCTAGCGATATGTATTATAAAGGTGCAAACATGTTGCATACCATTCGTCAACTTATAAATAATGATTTTACTTGGCGTAATATTTTGCGTGGTTTAAACAAAGATTTTTATCATCAAACAGTAAATACAAAGCAGATTGAAGATTATATAAGTAAAAAATCAAACATAGATTTATCTGCTGTTTTTGATCAATATCTACGCAATACAGAGATTCCTGTTTTTACATATAAAATTGAAAATGAGAAACTTACCTATCGTTGGGAAAACTGCGTTTCTCATTTTGATATGAAAGTTCGAGTCAATATAAACGAAGAAAGTGTTTGGTTATCGCCAACAACTTCTTGGAAAACAGAAACTACTTCTGACAAAATCACTACTGTTGAAGTTGATGAAGATTTTTATGTGAAATCGGAAGAATCAAAGTAATTAGTTAGATTGAAAATACATTAATGTGCTGATTTTCAAAGCGTTTCTCGATAGTTCTATTGAGTTTATCGAAGTACCATTTGTTCCACAAATTCACTCGAAGTGACGTTTTGTGACATTATTGATTACCGTCAAGCTGAACTCGATTCAGCTTCACACAACAAACTAAAAACACAAATTAACGAATTCACAAATCAACGAATCAACAAAAATAGTGAGCAAAGCGAACAAGCCAGCCGAGTCAAAATCTTCAAATCAGCCAATTTTCAAATCTTCAAATTGAAGAACCATTAAATTTCCTCAACAAAATCTAAAAACACCTCTTTATGTCGTTCCAAATCCATGTTTCCAGAAAGTGCAACACGTGCAATATAATCCTTGTCGCCTTCTTTCGTTGTTCCTTGTGTAGAAGTTGCGGGAATTGTCCAATAACAGCCTTTTAATTGTCCGTAACTCACACAATATTTGCTTTCATTAGGAATTTCTGTAATCATTAAATTGATTAATCTATGATTTAATTCTCTCTTATACGCTTCTTTTTCTTCAGCAGTATTTCCTTTCGTCGGAAGGTCTAATGAAAAAACAGATGGCGTAAATCCTTGCGCAGCTAATTCTTCAGAAACAAAATTAATTTTCGCTTCAGGCAACGTTTCTTTGATAAAGTTTACAAATTCGCGTGTGTTTACATAAGCATCTTCAATTCTTTGATTCATAGAAGGCAATTGTTCCGCCAATATTTCATATTGAAGATTTGTAGCTTCATTATCGCAAAGTTTGAGATGCATTTCTATGTTGTCCATTAACGCTTCCGCTTTTTTATTTCCCACACAATATCCAGCATTACATTTTCCGCCACTTGGAAATTTAGATCCACTAGCATATGAGATAGTTCTAACTGTGGAAAGTATTTCGCCTTCGCCTAAAAAGTGTACGTTTGGACAAAATGTTTGATCTAATATAAAAACTGGATCAATCGCAATTTCGCCAGTTGCTGTTTTGCGAGTTTTACTTAATACTCTTTTTAATTCTTCTAAATCTGGAACTTCAACTCTTGGATTTGTTGGAATTTCTGCAATGATGTATGGAATAGCATCTTCGCTTGCAATTTTTGCTAAAACTCGATCAATACTTTTCACCATATCATTATCGCCATCCACAGGTAAATCTACGATTTCAACAGTATCAAGACATGCAGCAACGCGTCTAGCTTGATCGTTTGTGCCGCCATAACAATTTGGAGGAACTACAAATTTGATCGCTTTTCCTTTGTGATTTTCTTGTGCATCATGAATTAATCCCATCATAATTGCATATTGAATAGATAATCCACTTGAACCTACAAGTGCTTTTGTACTTGCATTTGTAATTTCTTGAATTGTATTTAAAACAATCGTTTTGTTTCGACTCAGTTCAGCAGAAGTATTTGATTTTTTTTCTTCAAGAGAAGACTTGTGTACGAACGAATTTAAAGCAACCAAACAATTAATTGGTGTCATTGCAATCGTTTCTCTTCTTCGTACATGTTGAATTTCAGAAATATAAGTTTCATTCTGTTCGCCATTTACAAGCAAAATACTTCCAAGATTTCCGTATAGGTTGATATAAAAATCAACTTTTGAATTAAGATCAATAGTACTAATTTCATCTTGTTCTGAAATGAAAATGGTGCTTCCGTTAAATTCTGAAATTGCTGATGCGTTTTCAACTTTCTTTAACTCAAATTGATATCCATAAACACGCTTTATAACTTCAGCATCAAAACACGTTGGTAATTTGCCTGTATAAACGATTTGGGTATTTTTATGATCTAATAAATTTTTCCTTAGAATTGCTAAAATAGGAGTTGTCTTTGATGAAAAACTTACTGCGTTTTCTGGCTTTAGATCGTTTAATTTTGCAATTCCCCATTCTAAAACACAAGATAATGGATGTCCTAATCGAATATAATCGTACGCAGTTGGCAATTCACTAAGTGAAGCTGTATCTGAATTATTATTCTCGAATAAAGTTTCAAACTGATCTAAGAATTGAACTTTTGCCAATTTTTCATCATAAATATCTAGTCGATGCGTAGTTAGACTTAACCAATCAGTTGGCATATTTTCTACTACATCTTTTATATAATTCAGTATTTTAGTGTCTTGCATAATTTTCTCCTTGAAACCGGCTGCAAAGATACAGTTTTTAGATTGTTTAGATCGTTGAACTTCTCTTGGACTTCATGTTATGAGAAGTTGAAACCGCAAAATGTAAAAGTTAAAAATTTTTCCATCGCTAGTGCTAGTTTATTTCTGCAAGCTCTTTTACAAACGTGAGTTCGACATAAGTTTACTCAAATAAAATTTTGAACACATTTTCACAATAAGCAATAAGTATCTCATTTTCATATCATTATATTCGTTTTCTTTGCTCGCACAAAGAATACTGAATCAAGTTCAGCACAGGCTTCAACAAAAGAAAGTGCGCTTTTCCAGAGGTATTTTTAGTTTTTCTTTTTGAAAAAAACTAAAACCGCATGAATTTTTCTAAATTTTCTCCAAGGATTCGAAAATTCTTAACAAAAAATTCCTGCTATACTGCGGAAAAGACAAAAAAACACCCTGAAATTTTAGATCGAACTCAGGTTACAAGTTTAATCGTATTGATAAATTAACTAGAAATATTCGTGGAAAAAAATAGTGAAATTTGTTTTCAAAGACATCTCGATACTAATTTGTTATACAAATTCACTCGATGTGACGGTTCAAATTCTTAAAACTACTAAACGTCAGGTCGAGTGAAATCTCATAGAGATTTTATATCGAGATCTATTCTATTTAATAAACGTGATAAAGACTTTGAACACCTAATCTTCTTTCAATTTTTTCACCAAAGTTCCAACAGTTAAACCTTGAACTAAGATTGAAAATATCACCACAACATACGTAATTACCAAAAACAAATCGCGATGCATTTCGGCAGTTAATCCTAACGCAAGTGCAATAGAAATTCCGCCACGCAATCCGCCCCAAGTCATAATGAGATTGGTTTTTGGTACAAAATCGAGTCGTTTCTCAAAGAATTTAATCGGAAATAAAAGTGACAAATATCTGCATGCAAGTACAATCGGAATTGCCAATAATCCTGCAACAATGAATCTTCCTTCAAACGCAATGACTAGCATTTCCATTCCAATCAACACAAATAAAATAGTGTTTAGTAAAATATCTATCAGTTCCCAAAACTTGTCTACATAAGTTTCCGTGACTTTAGACATTGCGCTTCCTCTTACCGTATCATTTCCAACAATTAATCCAGCTGTTACAACGGCTAAAGGAGCAGAAACATGTATTTTATGCGCAATTGCCGTTCCTGCCATAACAGTTGCTAAGGTGATAATAACTTCTATATCGTAATCGTCAATGGATCTTAATAATCTGTACGTAATCCAACCGAGCAATGCACCAAGCGCAATTCCGCCAATTACTTCCAATCCGAATAATTCTGCAACATCTGCTACGCCAATATTTCCAGGACCTGAATTTGCTATTTGAAATATTGTCAAGAAAATAACGACTCCAACGCCATCATTAAACAAAGATTCACCAACAATTTTTACTTCTAATTTCTTTGGAACATTTGCCTTTTTTAAAATTCCCAATACTGCAATTGGATCTGTTGGAGAAATTAACGCACCAAATAGTAAACAATAAATAAAATTGACTTCCAAACCTGTGAGTTGCAACACATAAAACATTACAATTCCGACCAAAAATGTAGAAACCAACACACCAACAGTTGCAAATACAAATACTGGCCAACGTTGCACTTTGAGTTGTTCAAAATTTGTGTGCAATGCGCCTGCAAAAAGAAGAAAACTCAACATAATATCGAGCAAAACAGTTCTAAAATCTATTTGTGTAATGATATATTTTTCGGCATTTAGCAAGGTTGCATCAAAATAACTCAATGCAAATACTGCGAGTGTAAAAAGAATTGTAATCAGCATTAAGCCAATCGTATTTGGCAATTTTAAAAATCGCACATTAATGTATCCAAAAGCTGCTGCCAAAGAAACAAGTACGGTAATAATTAAAAAATAGTCCATCTTTAAAGTGCTTTTTTGAGTGCTAAAATATATCCTAAATGTATACCTTCATGAAAATTATTGAATTCGACAGCTTCTTGCACATTGGTCAGCGTCGTTCCTAAACTTACCGTATATTCATTATAGGTTTTAAAAATTTCTGCATCCAAATCTTTTTCTGTTTGAATCAGTAAACTTTCCAACAAACCATTAATTTCATCAACTTCGGCTTGTGTAACATCGCCTTCAGGCTTTGTTTTATTTCTATATTTTGACACCATTTCTTCCGAAACATGCATTGGTAAATTTGATAATTTATATATAAGTAATTGTTGTGTCACGACAGTATGCGCAATATTCCAAATGATATTATTAGAAAATCCTGCTGGAATTTTGTTTAATTCATCCAAAGAAAATTTGTTTAAAATTTTTTTTAAGATGATTCTATTTTTGTGTGTGATGGTTTCTGTGAAATTCATTTTGGTATATTTTTCTTAAAAGTATTCATTTTTAGTCGAAAAGAATTTTCTTTGCAGAAGTTTTACGACGAAAGGCAAAATTAATCTTTTTTTAAAATTTGAACCGTGAAAAAAATATATCATTTAAAGACCTGTAATACGTGTCAGCGAATCATTAAAGACATTCAGCCAACTTCCGATTTTGTACTGCAAGGAATTAAAGAAGAAGAAATTACCGTGAAACAATTGGAAGAAATGCACGCGCTTTCGGGAAGTTATGAAGCGTTGTTTAGCAAACGCGCCAAGCTGTACAAGGAAATGGATTTGAAAAACCAGGATCTAAATGAAAAAGATTACAAACAGTACATTTTAGAACATTATACCTTTTTAAAACGTCCTGTGATTATTGTTGACGATCAAATTTTCATTGGAAATTCCGCCAAAACCGTAGCTGCTGCTAAAGAAGCGATTTCTTAATCATGTCTAAAAAAACCTTTGCTTTTATTGCCGCTTTTATGGTACAAGTATTTTATGGCGTTACCTTTACATTTGCATCAGATGTTATAAAAGGTGGTTACATAAAACCATTCGGGTTTATACTTCTTCGCGTTTCTGGCGCAGCCATATTATTCTGGATATTTAGCTTTTTTGCACCAAAAGAAAAGATTGATCGGAAGGATTTTATTATGTTCTTTTTTGCATCCATTTTCGGAATTGCGCTCAACATGCTTACGTTTTTCAAAGGTTTTGAATATACAACACCAATTCATGCTTCCGTGATTATGGTAGTTGTACCAATTATTGTACTTATTTTGTCAGCCATTTTTTTGAAAGAAAAAGTACTTCCTAAAAAAATTATTGGAGTTATTTTAGGACTTTCGGGTGCAGTCGTTTTGAGTCTTTACGGAAAACCGATGGAAGGTTCAGAAAACATTCCGCTTGGTAATTTACTCGTATTTATCAACGCAGTTTCCTATAGTATTTACATCATCATCATTAAAAAATTGAGCGATAAATATCATCCGTTTACGTTTATAAAATGGTTATTTCTGTTTGGAACAATCATGGTATTGCCGTTTGGCTATTCAGAATTAAAAGCAGTAGATTGGAGTATTTTCACTCCATATGTTACATTTGAAACTTTATTTGTAATTATTGGTGCTACTTTTGCGACGTACTTACTAAATCCATTAGCATTGCGACAATTAAAAGCATCAACGGTAACTACATTTTTATACATTCAACCTGTCATTGCAGGAATTTTTGCGATCAGTATGGGGAGCGATTCATTAGATTTCATTAAAATTGTAGCAGCTTTGTTGATTTTTGCTGGAGTTTATCTTGTTTCAATGCCTAAAGCTAAAGCCAATACATGAGTTATACGCAACCTCTTTTTTACAATAACGTCAACGATATTCCTCAAGAATATTGGCAACAATTAGGTTGTTTACAAAACACATATTATACACCACAATTTTTACATGCGTACGAAATTGCCAATGACACTATTGTCTTTCGGTATATTATCATTCTGAACAATCAACAAGAAGCGGTTGCGTTTGGTACTGCGCAAGTTGTGTCGATTCCGATAGAAACCATTACGAAAAATATTAAAATTTCTGATTCATTCAAAAAAAGAATCAATAGCTTTTTCTGCAACAGCGCACTAAAAATTATGTTTTTTGGAAATATCTTTTTAAGCGGTGAATACGGAACATTCATCAAAAAAGGCGAAGATACCAACGCGTTATTTCATGATTTAGTTATCGCATTAAAAATGTTGATAAAACAGACAAAAAAGTTACATGGCGTTTTTATAAAAGATTTTAAACAAACGACATTACCAATTACAGATCAACTGAAAAATTACAACTATACACCTATTAGTGTAGAGCCAAATATGATTATTACGTTGCAACCTGAATGGAAATCGTTTGATGATTATAAAGATGCGTTAAAGTCAAAATACAGAGTTAAAGCCAATAAGGCCGATAGCAAGAGTGAAAAATTGACAACAAAAGAATTTACTTCTAAAGAAATAGAATACTATAAAAGTGAGTTGCAGTCGTTGTATGAAAATACGATTGCCAATGCCGATTTTAATGCGCAAGTGTTAAACTTGAACACGTATACCTATTTAAAGAAAACTTTCGGCGATCAATTTATTGTAAAAGGTTATTTTTTGGATGATATATTAGTTGGATTTTTGTCTGCAATGATGAATCAAGGAAACTTAGACGCACATTTTATTGGGTTAGATTATTCCCTAAATAAAAACTACGCAATTTACCCAAGAATCTTAATTGATTATGTCCGCTTGGGAATTCAGCATCAAGCAAAAACGATCAATTTAGGAAGAACTGCTTCCGAAATTAAAAGCACATTAGGCGCAAAACCACAAGGTTTAACGTGTTACATTAGACATAAAAATCCGATATTAAATACTGTAATGCGACCTTTTATGAAAAATGTGAAGATTAAAGATTTTAAAGAGCATTCGGTTTTTAAAAAGTAATTTGGACTTCTTGGATTACAGGACTTACTTAGACTTCTTAGATTTATCTAGAGCTTTTGAAACGTCATTACGAGGAAGTATGACGAAGTAATCTGTTACTTAATAAACAGATAGTTTCAAAGTACTTCTCGATACAAAATCTTTTCAAGATTTCACTCGAAGTGACGCACAGAAATAAACTTATAAACTTAAACACATAACGGCTAGCGCGAGTTTTACAACTCGTGCCGATAAACAAGCTAAAAAATATGTATGTGAGATGCTGAATCAAGTTCAGCATGACGTTTTCACTTAAAGAATATAATCCGTACTCACAAAATTAGATGCTCTCGTTTCCAGTAATTCCTTTAAAATAGCATTATTATATGCGTTATCTTTTGAAGCCACAAACGTTCTAATTGAAAATGAACGCAACGCATCGTGTACACTTAATGTCGCTACTGCAGAATCTTTTCGACCTGTAAACGGATACACATCTGGCCCACGTTGACACGAACTATTCAAGTTTACACGACAAACAAGATTCACCAAAGTATCAATTAAAGGTGCTAATGTTTTAATATCTTTTCCGAACAAACTTACTTGTTGTCCATAATTAGAAGCCGCCATATCGTCTAAAGGTTCTTCAATATCCGAGAATGAAATAACTGGAATTACTGGTCCAAATTGCTCTTCTTCAAAAACACGCATATTTTTTGAAACAGGATATAATACGGCTGGAAAAATATAATTCTCTGTGGTTTCTCCACCTTTTTTATTGATGATTTTTGCTCCTTTTTCAATGGCATCATCAATCAATTCTTGAATATACGCAGGTTTATTTGGTTCAGGCAAAGGCGTTAATTTCGCGCCATCTTCCCACGGATTTCCAAATTTTAATGCATCTACTTTTTCAGAAAAACGCTTGTTAAATTCCTCTATAATATCTTCGTGTACATATAAAACTTTTAATGCCGTACAACGTTGTCCGTTGAAAGAAGTTGAACCGGCAATACATTCGTCAATCGCCAACTCTAAATCGGCATCTTTCAATACAATTGCAGGATTTTTAGCTTCTAATCCTAAAACCATTCGCAACCTGTTACTTTTAGGATGCACATTTTGCAAAGCATTCGCAGATGTACTGTTTCCAATTAAGGCTAACACATCAACGCGACCATCTTTCATAATTGGAGAAGCAACTGTTCGTCCGCGTCCGTAAATAATATTCACAACACCTTTTGGAAAACTATTCTGGAAAGCTTCCAACAAAGGAGATAATAATAAAACGCCAAACTTTGCGGGTTTAAAAATGACAGAATTCCCCATAATTAACGCAGGAATCAACAAGGCAAATGTTTCATTTAAAGGATAATTATAAGGTCCTAAACAAAGTACAACTCCAAGTGGACCTCTACGAATATGCGCATTCACACCAGCATTTTTTTCAAACTTAGCGGAATCTCTGTCCATTTGTTTGTAATCTTCGATAGTATCGTAAATATATTCTACAGTTCTATCAAATTCCTTTTCTGAATCTGGTAAGTTTTTACCAATTTCCCACATTAAAAGTTTCACAACTTCGGCACGCTTGGTTTTCATCTGCGTTACAAACTTTTCCATACAGGCAATTCTGTCCACAACTTTCATTGTTGGCCACAAACCTTGACCTTTGTTGTAAGCAGAAACAGCCGAATTTAATGCTTCTAAAGCTTCTTTTTCTCCTAAAGTTGGAATTGTTCCAAGTAATGTTGGTTTGTACTTTTCTGTGGAAGAAATTGTAGAATAGACCTCAGACGTTTCTCCTGTCCAAGATTTTAATTGTCCATCTACTAAATATGTATTTTGAGTGATGGTTTGTTTAATTTGATACTGTTCAGGAATTTTCATAATTTTTTTTAAACTAAAAATTGAAACAAATCGGGTTTGTCATTTAAGTAATCGCCATAAAAATCACGCAATTTCATTTTGGTGATGAGCGCTTCTAAATCGCCTGCATTTTTTAATTGCAAACCAACGACTGCCGCACCTTTTTCGCGATTGGTTTTTTTGGTATATTCAAAATGTGTAATATCGTCTGTTGGACCTAAAATTTCTGCCAAAAATTCACGCAATGCGCCTGCACGTTGTGGAAATTTGATAATGAAATAATGTTTTAAGTTTGCATACAATAATGCACGTTCTTTAATTTCTGCCGTTCGTGTAATATCGTTATTGCCTCCGCTAACAACACACACTACATTTTTACCTTTTATTTTTTCGGCATATTGCGATAATGCAGCAAGGCTTAAAGCTCCAGCAGGCTCAACTACAATAGCTTGTTTGTTATATAAATCTAAAATGGTTTGACATACATTGCCTTCATCAACCGTAATCATGTCGTATAAATTTTCTTTACAGATCGCAAAATTCAAATCTCCAACACGTTTTACTGCCGCGCCATCTACAAAATTTTCAATGTTTTTTAACGTTGTATTTCTATCATTCTGAATCGATGTAGACATAGAAGGCGCGCCTTTTGGTTCTACGCCAATAATTTTTGTAGTTGGAGATAGCATTTTAAACACGGAAGATAATCCAGCGGACAATCCGCCGCCGCCAACAGGTACAAAAACATAATCAATTGGATTTTCTGTCTGTTTTAAAATCTCCAATCCAATAGTGGCTTGACCTTCAATTACTTTTTCATCGTTAAACGGATGAATAAAAGTTTTGTTCAGTCGTTCACATTCCAGCATTGCCGCATGATACGCATCGTCAAAAGTATCGCCTACTAATACAACCTCAACATATTCTTCACCAAACATTTTTACTTGTTCAATCTTTTGACTTGATGTTGGCATTGGCATAAAAATTGTGCCTTTTATTTTTAATAACTTACATGATAACGCAACACCTTGCGCATGATTTCCAGCACTTGCACACACAATTTCGTTTTCTATTTGTGTTGCTGTCAACGAAGAAATTTTATTGTACGAACCTCTAATTTTGTAAGATCGTACTTGCTGCAAATCTTCTCGCTTTAAAAACACGTTGCAATTCCATTGTTTGGAATAATGCTCGTTATAACTCAAAGGTGTTACCGAGGCAATTCCTTTGAGTGTTTTTGCGGCAGATTTTACGGCTGCTAATGTTGGTGTGTATGTTTTTATTGTTGTTTGCAAAATATAGTATTAATTAAATTTACAAAGTTATTCTCGATACAATTTTTGTCTATCTCAACTGCGCTCAAATTGACGTTCTTTGAAAACGAATCACGTCAGATTGAGTGAAATTCTGGAAGAATTTTGTATCGAAATCTAAACTTTTACAGGGTTTTTCGTATTCGTTGTTTTAATCGTTTTCATCGCCGTCATTGCTGCTCTCAATCGTTTTCCAACAGCTTCTATCGGATGATTTCGAATCGCATCATTCACTTCAATTAAGTCTAAATTGTCTACTCCGTTTGTATCTGAAAATGATTTTCCTATTACTTCCGTAGAAACGTCTTTCATAAAATCAACCAACAATGGTTTACATGCATGATCGAATAAATAACAACCATATTCAGCTGTATCAGAAATCACACGATTCATTTCAAAAAGCTTCTTTCTAGCAATTGTATTCGCGATAAGCGGTAACTCATGAAGCGACTCGTAATACGCAGAATCTTCAATAATTCCAGCACTTACCATCGTTTCAAACGCTAATTCCACACCCGATTTTACAAAAGCAACCAATAATACACCATGATCAAAATATTCTTGTTCCGTAATATGATCGATTGTCAAGCCTGTTTTTTCAAACGCAGTTTCGCCAGTTGCAGCGCGCCATTGTAATAAGTTTTTATCATCATTTGCCCAATCTTCCATCATTGTTTTTGAGAAATGACCTGAAACGATATCATCCATATGCTTTTCAAATAATGGACGCATGATCGTTTTTAATTCTTCAGATAATTCAAAAGCTTTTAATTTTGCAGGATTCGATAACCGATCCATCATATTGGTAATTCCGCCATGTTTCAACGCTTCCGTGATCGTTTCCCAACCAAACTGGATTAGTTTTGCGGCATAACCAGGTTCAATTCCTTTTTCAACCATTTTGTCAAAAGATAAAATCGCACCAGTTTGTAATAAACCACAAAGAATAGTTTGTTCGCCCATTAAATCACTTTTCACTTCTGCAATAAAAGAAGATTCAAGTACGCCAGCTTTGTGTCCGCCAGTTGCAACTGCATATGCTTTTGCTTGCGTCCAACCTTTGTTTTCTGGATCGTTTTCAGGATGCACCGCAATTAAAGTTGGCACTCCAAAACCACGTTTATATTCTTCTCTAACTTCCGTTCCAGGACATTTTGGCGCGACCATAATTACCGTAATATCTTTACGAATTTGAGTTCCTTCTTCCACAATATTAAAACCGTGAGAATAACTCAACGTTGCTCCTTTTTTCATTAATGGCATCACCGCTTTTACAACCGAAGTATGTTGTTTATCTGGCGTCAAATTCAATACTAAATCTGCAGTTGGAATTAATTGTTTGTAGGTCCCAACTTTGAAACCATTTGACGTTGCGTTTTCATACGAAGCGCGTTGTTCGTCAATAGCGGCTTGTCGTAATGCGTATGAAATATCCAATCCTGAATCGCGCATATTTAATCCTTGATTCAAACCTTGTGCGCCACAACCAACAATGACAATTTTTTTTCCGTTGAGTGCTTTTACGCCATCTTCAAACTCGGAAGCATTCATAAATCTACATTTTCCTAATTGCGCTAATTGATCTCGTAATGATAGTGTGTTGAAGTAATTTGACATGTTTTTTGTTTTAATTTGGAAAATAGAAGCTCTATTCTCTTTATTCTATTCTCTATTCTCTTTTTTAATGATTGAATGTTTCCAACATCTTTGATATTTTCATTTCATCTTTGGAAACCGAAATTCGCCCTGAGCGTGTAAATTGCATGATTCCAAAGACGCTTAATTCTCTTTGTAACATTTCTATTTCTTCTTTTCTCCCCGATTTTTCAATGACAAAAAAGTCCCTGTTTACGGTGACAATTCGTGCATTGCTATCTTTGATGATGTTTTGAATTTGGCGTTCATCAAACAATAAATCTGACCTCATTTTAAAAATGCAAGATTCTTGATAGATAATTTCTTCTTCTGTGTGATAATACGCTTTAATGACTTCAACTTGCTTATCAATTTGACCAATGATTTTTTTCATTTGCTCTTCCGAGAGATTGACCACTAATGTCCATCTTGAAACGCTTTCAATTTCTGAAACAGACGAATTGATACTTTCTATATTGATGTGTCTTCGTTGGAAGATTGCTGAAATTCTGTTCAACAATCCTATATTATTTTCGGTATACACCGAAACCGTAAATTGTTTTGTTTCTTTTTCCATATGTTTACATGTAGATGATAGAAAATAGATGAAAGAGTATAGACTTGTTTTCTGCAATCTAAAACCATCTTTGTTCTTTGTTCTTTGTTCTTTGTTCTTTGTTCTTAAATTCTATTTTTTCAAACATCAATTCGAGTGATTTTTTCATATTTTTTTAAATGAAAAAATCGTATCGAGAATCGTCTTTTCTCTTTGCTCTTTGTTCTATTCTCTATTTTCTTTTTTAATTAATTAACTCAATCGTATATCCGAAACCGATGCTCCTGATGGAACCATTGGAAATACATTTCCTTCTTTTTCTACACAAACTTCTAAGAAATATGCTTCTTTACTTTGCATCATTTCTTTTACCGCTTCCGCTAATTCTTCTCGTTTGGTTACGCGTCGTGCGTTTATATAATATCCTTTGGCAATGGCTACAAAATCGGGATTCGTCATTTCAGTTGATGCATAGCGTTTGTCAAAAAATAGTTGTTGCCATTGACGTACCATTCCTAAGAAATCATTATTCAAAACCACAATTTTAACCGCCGTTTTTTGCTGAAAAATAGTTCCTAATTCCTGAATCGTCATTTGGTAACCGCCATCTCCAGAAATAGAAACAACTTGTCGTTCCGGAGCTGCCATTTTTGCGCCAATTGCGGCTGGCAATCCAAATCCCATCGTTCCTAATCCGCCAGAAGTTATGTTACTTTTTGTTTGATTGAATTTTGCATAGCGACACGCAATCATTTGGTGTTGTCCAACATCAGAAACAATTGCCGCTTCACCTTTACTTTCTAGATTTATTTGATGCAATACTTCGCCCATTGTCAATCCTTCTTTCGTTGGATGCAAATCATGTTTGATGACTTTTTCATATTCAATCGCATATAAATCCTTGAATTTTTGATGCCAATCTGGATGTGAATTTTTATTGATTAATGGTAATATTGATTCTAAACTCGCTTTCGCATCGCCTAAAATTGCAACATCTGTTTTTACATTTTTATCAACCTCAGCAGGATCAATTTCAAAGTGAATCACTTTAGCTTGCTTCGCATATTTGTCTAAATTTCCTGTTACACGATCGTCAAAACGCATTCCAATTGCAATTAGTACATCGCATTCATTGGTTAATACATTTGGCGCATAATTTCCGTGCATTCCTAACATTCCGACATTTAACGGATGTTCTGTTGGAATTGCCGAAACACCTAAAATTGTCCATGCTGACGGAATTCCTGCTTTTTCAATGAATGCTTTAAACGCTTCTTCTGCTTCGCTTAAAATGATGCCTTGTCCCCAAACTACGAGTGGTTTTTTTGCGTTATTTATTAATTCAGCGGCAGCTTTTAATGAATTAGGATCAGTTTCCGGAACAGGTTTGTAACTACGAACGCCTGTACATTTTTTGTATGAGAAATCGAATTCTTCAAATTGCGCATCTTTCGTAATGTCGATTAAAACTGGTCCTGGACGACCGCTTTTTGCAATGTAAAATGCTTTTGCCAAAACTTCTGGAATTTCAGATGCTTTCGTAATTTGATGATTCCATTTGGTTACTGGCGTTGAGATTCCGACAATATCAGTTTCCTGAAAAGCATCACTTCCTAATAAGTGTGAAGCTACTTGACCAGTAATACACACCATTGGCGTGGAATCTATTTGTGCATCTGCAATTCCTGTGATTAGATTGGTTGCGCCTGGACCAGAAGTTGCCATAGCGACTCCAACTTTTCCTGAGATTCGCGCATATCCTTGTGCGGAATGTGTTGCACCTTGTTCGTGACGCGTAAGCACGTGATGAATTTTGTCTTGATATTTGTATAATTCATCATAAATAGGCATAATTGCGCCGCCTGGATATCCGTAAAGTATGTCTACGCCTTCTGCTAATAAACAGCGTACAACGGCTTCGCTTCCTGAGATGCGTTCTGTTTTTTGAACTGCCTTTTGAGTATTTTGTATGGTTTTTGTCTGCATGATTTTTTATTGATTATAGAATAGAGAGCATAGATAATAGACTGCGTATGTTTTCTATGCTCTTTGTTCTTTGGTCTTTTTTCTAATTAAAACTCGTCAGTAACACATCCTTTTGATGCTGATGAAACTGTTTTTGCATATTTGTATAAAACACCGCGTTCAAATTTGAGTTCTGGTGCTTTCCATTGTTTTCTACGTTCTTGCAGTTCTTCTTCAAATACTTCTAGTTGAATTGAATTTGTTTCTGCGTCAATTGTGATAATATCATTATCTTTTACTAATGCGAGCGTTCCGCCTTCTTGTGCTTCTGGTGTAATATGCCCGACCACAAAACCGTGTGTTCCGCCTGAAAATCGTCCGTCAGTAATAAGTGCGACATCTTTTCCTAAACCTGCGCCCATTATTGCAGCGGTTGGTTTTAGCATTTCTGGCATTCCTGGACCACCTTTTGGGCCTTCGTACCGAATGACAACTACATCGCCTTTTTCTACTTTTCCATCACGGATTCCGTCATTTGCTTCGTATTCACTTTCAAATACTTTTGCTTTTCCTTTAAAAGAAAGACCTTCTTTTCCCGTGATTTTGGCAACACTTCCTTCCGTTGCCAGGTTTCCATATAACATGCGTAAGTGTCCAGATATTTTGATTGGGTTTTCAATCGATCTGATTACATCTTGACCTTCTTTTAAATCGTCAACATCTAATAGGTTTTCAGCAATGGTTTTTCCGGTAACGGTTAAACAATCGCCATGAAGTAATCCTTTTTTGAGTAAATATTTTAATACTGCAGGAATTCCGCCAATAGCGTGTACATCTTCCATGAGATATTTTCCGCTTGGTTTTAGATCGGCAAGAAATGGAGTTGTATCGCTTATTTGCTGAAAGTCTTTTAGTGTGAAATCTATTTGTGCGGCTCTGGCAATTGCCAAAAAGTGTAATACTGCATTGGTTGATCCGCCAAGAATAGTGATTAATCGGATTGCATTTTCCAACGATTTTCGTGTGATAATGTCCGATGGTTTGATATCTTTTTCAAGTAATAAACGCATTGCTTCACCAGCCGCAATTGATTCTTGCTTTTTTGCATCACTCAATGCAGGATTTGACGAGTTGAATGGTAATGTCATTCCTAACGCTTCTATTGCAGAAGCCATGGTGTTTGCAGTGTACATTCCGCCACAAGCGCCAGCACCAGGACAGGCTTTTTCAACAATGTTTTGATATTCTGTTTCGTCCATTGTACCCGCAACTTTGCTTCCCCAAGCTTCAAAAGCAGAGACAACATCGAGTTTTTTTCCATTGTGACAACCAGAATCAATCGTTCCGCCGTAAACTAAAATACTTGGACGATTTAAACGAATCATTGCCATTAATGCGCCAGGCATATTTTTGTCACAACCAACAACCGTAATTAGTCCGTCGTAACTCATTGCTTGCACAACCGTTTCCATAGAATCTGCAATGATATCGCGCGAAGGCAACGAATACCTCATTCCTGGAGTTCCCATAGAGATTCCGTCGCTTACACCAATTGTATTAAATATTAATCCAATGATATCTTGATTTTTCGTTCCTTGTTTTGTCAACTTTGCCAAGTCGTTTAGGTGCATGTTACATGGATTTCCTTCGTATCCTGTACTTGCAATTCCGATAATGGGTTTGAAAAAGTCTTCTTTCGTCAACCCGATTGCGTGCAACATAGCTTGCGCGGCAGGTTGCGTAGGATCTTGTGTGACTGTTTTACTGTATTTATTTAAGGTATTCATACTGCTTTTTGATAGTTTTTTGGAGCGTTTGCATAGTACTTTTTATTTGTATACTGTCTGTGCGTGGCTACTAAGGCTCTAAATTAGTTTTTTGTGTTTCTTTTTTGTGTTTGATTTTAGTTATTCCCCTAAAACCAATTGTTGTTTTTACTGTCTAATCATTTGATATTCAATGTTTTGATTGTTCTTAAATACGATGTTCAACGGTTGATTTTTTTCATAATAAAAGCCTGTATCGTAATTGATACAGGCTTTTATTTTTATATAGCGAATTGTATCAACTTAGGATGAGTTTATAATGATGATGACGATGACAATAATAGTATTCATGTTTTTTGTTCTAAATGTTTTAAACTTTGAGATCCCGCTTTTCAGCGGGATTAGTTCAACTTACAGTTTTGTGTGCGCCCTTCAGGCTTCTCGAAACTGAGTTTCACTAAAAAAAGCCTTCCCGATTAAGGAAGGCTTTGTAAATTTATAGTTAAATTTTTATATGCATTCCTTATCGTTGTGAGTGAATCACAATTATATTGATAGAAATGATATTGATATTTTGTTTGTTCATTTTGTTAGACCAAATATTAGAAAAGTTTTTTTAGATTCCAAATTTTTGTTTGAGAAAGATGGTTCTGTTTGTGTCCTTTTAGAGGTAATTTATCAAGGTTTTTTATAGGGTGCATTTTATCTCACGTATGTATTATATGTACCAAAAACACAAAATAAAGTACATATGTTGTAATTAGAGGGTTTTTTTGTCGCATTTAGCGAATAGATACTGAATAGAAAATTCGTGAGGGCTTTTGTGAGTAGGAGAAAAGTAAGAAAAAATTATACACGGTGGCACCAAACGTATTTCTCAATCTGTTCAGAAGTTGATTCATATACTGAAAACTTTGTTTTCAGGAATGTATATTACTTACATTGGAAACAAAAAAAACCTAGAGCACAATGTCTAGGTTCTGTATAATTTTTTATAGTGCAACACTAAAGCGTAATGAATAGCTAGGCACTTTATACTGCAAATATACAAATATTATATATTGTAGCCAATTTTATTGATAATTATTTCTTTGAGTATTTCATTATTAGTATGCTCTTTAAATAAGTCGTCTATTTCAGTATTCATATCAGAATTTCTGTCCTCAGAAATATTTTTTAAAATAAACGACATTGTTTTTATTCCCGCATCCAAAGATTGGTTGTTGTTGTTATTAAACTTTACTCTAGGGATTTTGTATATTCCTTGTGGAAAATTTAAATCAAATAAAACTCCTGCATGTGCACAAATATTTCGAATAAATTTTATGGTATGGACGAAATTTATAAATGTATTAAGATTATTTAATCCGTAAAGTTTTGAAATTTCTTTTTTTAACTCTTCATTTTTTAATGCATTAAAAATAGTGACAATTGCTCCAAAAGTCAGAAATTCAAAAGTTTTCCAAGTAGGCGCATATATATCATTTCGGTTATTTACATGATGTAGTTTTATTTGTTTATTTTCTTCTTTAAATTTATCTGTATATAGATTCACATCTAATTTAGTAATAAACCAATAAGCCATTATTTTCGGATTAGAATACCATATTGGGTCTTCAATATATTTGTTACAAGTATAATAAATAATTTTAGTTCTAAAATTTACTTCTATACGTTTTAAATATTTTAGTAAAACATTCCTTAAATCAACATCTAAGTAATAAAGGTTAATGACATTTGAAAATATAGTTCCTTCTTTGAAATTATGTTCTTTGTCTATTTCGAATGGGTACCAATAAAACCCAAGTCTATAATAACCTATATCTAAAAGCATTTCTTCAGCTTTATCTATTCCACAATCAAAATTCATTCCTCTTTCTTTTAGAATGTCTATTTGTTCTTTTACGGTGGTTGCTTTCTTTCCCATTTTAGATTATTATAATATATATTTCCACAAATCTAGCGGATTTTTAATTAATCTGAAAGTAAATAACTACGTTAAGAGACTTGTAATAAATCATATTTTTCATCTAAATACTTAAAAAAACCTAAACCCTAGGCAAATCACTATCATCTTTCAAAGGCAAATTAGAATTTCCCATCAAGAAAGCATCCACATGATGTGCCGCTTGGCGACCTTCCGAAATTGCCCAAACGATTAACGATTGTCCTCTGCGCATATCGCCAGCCGCGAATACTCCCGAAACATTTGTTGCGTAGTTTTTTGTCGTGGCTTTGATATTATTTCTGAAATCCATTTCTAAACCAAATTCGTCTGCCAATGTTTTTTCTGCGCCTGTAAATCCTAATGCTAGTAGTACTAAATCACAATCCCAATGTTTTTCTGTATTCGGAACTTCTTTTAGTTGCGGTCGTTCGCCTTCTTTGAAAATCCATTCCACTTGTACCGTTTTTAAACCTGTAAGATTTCCTTTTTCATCACTTATAAATTCTTTTGTGGAAACACTAAAAAACCGTTCCACACCTTCTTTGTGAGATGATGTTGCTTTGAGTTTCATAGGCCAATACGGCCAAGGTTGATGCGCAGGACGACCAACCGTTGGTTTGTTCAATATTTCAAAGTTTGTAACCGATGTTGCACCATGACGATTGCTCGTTCCGATACAATCCGAACCTGTATCGCCACCACCAATGACAATTACGTTTTTGCCTTTTGCTGAGATTATTTGATCAAAATCAACCAAACCATCTACATATTGATTGTTTTGTTTTAAGAAATCCATTGCTTGGTAAACGCCTTTTGCATCTGCTCCAGCAACTGGAATTGTGCGTCGAATTGTTGCGCCACCACAAAGAACAACAGCATCAAAATCTTCTTTTAGTTGTGTTGCATCAACATTTACACCAACATGCGCGTTTGTTTTGAAATTGATTCCTTCATCTTCTAATACTTTTACACGACGATCAATGACGCTTTTTTCCATTTTGAAATCTGGAATTCCGTAGCGTAATAATCCGCCAACTTTTTCATCGCGTTCATAAACAGTGACTGAATGACCTGCACGATTTAGTTGTTGTGCCGCCGCCAAACCAGCTGGACCTGAGCCAATGACTGCAACCGATTTTTCAGTTCGTACGCTTGGTGGGTTTGCAACTATCCAACCTTCAGCGAAAGCGGTTTCTACAATATTTTTTTCAATGTTTTCAATAGTTACAGGATCTGAATTGATGCCTAATACACACGCTTCTTCACAAGGCGCAGGACATAAACGACCCGTAAATTCAGGAAAGTTATTCGTTTTGTGTAAAATTTCGGCAGCATCTTTCCATTTGCCTTTGTATACTTTATCGTTAAAATCTGGAATGAAATTACCCAACGGACAACCGCTATGACAAAACGGAATTCCGCAATCCATGCAACGCGCGCCTTGGTCTTTTAGCTTTTGTTCTTCTAACGGAATTGTAAATTCTTTATAGTTTTCAATACGCTTTTCTGGCGCAATGTAACTTTCGTCTTGACGCTTATGCTCTAAAAATCCTGTTATCTTTCCCATGTCTTAAGCTGTTTCTAATTTTTCTTGTTCTAATCTCACTAAAGCTTGTCTGTACTCTTCTGGTACTACTTTTTTAAATTTTGGAAGCACTGTTTTCCAGTTATCTAAAATGCGTCTTGCCAATGGACTTCCAGTTGCTTGAAAATGATTTTCTATCAGTTGTTCTAACTGCAATTCGTCATCAACATTGCTTATTGGATCAATGTTTAAATCGTCTGCATTACAGTTTTGTTTGAAGGTTCCATCTTTATCTAAAACATAGGCAATTCCGCCACTCATTCCTGCGCCAAAGTTTCGTCCAACTTCGCCAAGAATTACTGCAATTCCACCAGTCATGTATTCGCAACCATGATCTCCAATTCCTTCTACAACTGCTTTTGCACCAGAGTTCCGAACACAAAAACGTTCACCTGCTTTTCCGTTTATGTACACTTCACCAGAGGTTGCTCCATATAAGGTTACGTTTCCAGTAATGATGTTATCTTCTGGAATAATCGTACATTTTTCTGGTACTTTGATGATTAATTTTGCTCCAGATAAACCTTTTCCTAAGTAATCGTTTGTGTTTCCATGAACTGTAAAGGATAATCCTTTGGTGGCAAATGCTCCAAAACTTTGTCCCGCAGAACCTGTAAAATCAATATTTATGGTGTCATCTGGCAAACCTTCAGCTCCGTAAATTTTAGAGATTTCGTTACTTACTACAGCTCCAACTGCTCTATCAATATTGGTGATAGGCATTTTTAAATTCGTTTTTTGTCTTCGAAATAACGCTTGATGCGCTTGTTTAATAATCTTGAAATCTAAATGCACATTCAAGTTATGATCTTGACAATATGTGTTGTATAATTTTACATCGTCAGCAACTTCTACTTTGTGTAATATTGGTGATAAATCGAGCCCAGAAGCTTTGTAATGATCTATTGCTTTGTTTCTGTTTAGTTTTTGAGATTGTCCAACCATTTCATTGATCGTTCTAAACCCAAGTTTCGCCATAATTTCGCGTAATTCTTGTGCTACGAAATACATATAGTTCACTACATGTTCTGGTTTTCCTTTGAATTTTTTACGCAATTCAGGATTTTGCGTTGCAATTCCAACAGGACACGTATTTAAGTGACAAACTCGCATCATTATACAACCTGAAGCAACTAATGGAGCCGTTGCAAAACCAAATTCTTCTGCGCCTAGCAAACAAGCAATTGCTACATCTCGACCAGTTTTTAATTGTCCATCACATTCTAAAACAATTCTATTTCTTAAATCGTTCATTACCAACGTCTGTTGTGCTTCAGCAATTCCTAATTCCCACGGTAAACCTGCATGTTTTTGTGATGTTAGAGGTGTTGCGCCTGTTCCGCCATCAAAACCAGCAATTAAAATTACATCTGCTTTTGCTTTGGCAACTCCTGCTGCAACAGTACCTACACCAATTTCTGATACAAGTTTTACATTGATTCTCGCAGTTCTGTTTGCCGATTTTACATCATATATTAGTTGCGATAAGTCTTCAATTGAATAAATATCGTGATGTGGTGGCGGAGAAATTAAACCTACATATGGCGTAGAGTTTCTTGTTTTTGCAATTTCTTTATTCACCTTTGGTCCAGGTAATTGCCCGCCTTCACCAGGTTTTGCGCCTTGTGCAATTTTTATTTGAATTTCACTGGCACTTGTTAAGTAGTTTGATGTTACACCAAAACGACCTGAAGCCACTTGTTTGATGGCAGAGTTTTTCCAATCGCCTTGCGAACTTTTATAGAAACGTTCTTGATCTTCTCCACCTTCGCCAGAATTAGATTTTCCTCCAATTCTGTTCATCGCTACTGCTAAATTTTCGTGCGCTTCTTTACTAATAGAGCCGTAAGACATCGCTCCAGTTTTGAAACGTTTTACAATTTCTGTCCAAGGTTCTACTTCTTCTATTGGAATTGGATCAAATTGATCGAATTCGAATAAACCTCTAATAGTCATTAATTGCTCTGATTGGTTGTTTACCAAATCTGAAAATTCTTTAAATGTTGATGCTTTGTTTGTTCGAACAGATTCTTGTAATTTGGCAACCGTTAACGGATTGAACATGTGTTTTTCCTGTCCACGCCTCCATCTGTATTCGCCTCCAATTTCAATGTCTATATTTGCCTCATTTGCTTGAAATGCTTTTTTATGACGCTTTACAATTTCTTGTTCTATCTCGCGCAAGCCAATACCTTGAATCCGGGTTGGTGTGTTTGGAAAGTATTTTTCAACTGTTTTTGTGTTGATTCCAATACATTCAAATAGTTGCGAACCACGATACGAGTTTAGTGTTGAAATCCCAATTTTGTTCATCACTTTTAAGATGCCTTTCCCGACAGCTTTGTTGTAATTTTTGATTGCTGCTAAGTATTCTAAATCCGTTAGATCTGAATCGTCTATTTGTTTCTGAACAATTTCGTTTACTATATAAGGATTCACAGCACTTGCTCCATAACCAAATAGTAAGGCGAAATGATGTACTTCTCGAGGTTCGGCAGATTCTATAATTAAACTAATTCTTGAGCGTTTTTCTAGTTTGTGTAACGCATGGTTTAAATAAGAACATGCTAATAATGCTGGAATTGGCGCATGATCTTTATCTACATATCTATCCGAAAGGATAATGATATTTGCACCTTCATCAATTGCTTTCGACGCTTGAGTTACTAAGCCTTCAAGCGCAACTTCTAATTGATTTAATCCACGATTTACTTCATATAACATGGAAATAGATTCGATTTTAAAGTCAGGATTTGTATCGTAATCTCTTATTTTATCTAAATCGTGCTTTGAAATTACTGGATTCTGTATTTTTAGTTTTTTACAATGTTCTGCATTAACGTCGAAGATATTGACATCGCTTCCTAAGGTTAAACTGATATCTGTTACTAATTCTTCACGAATTCCATCTAAAGGCGGATTGGTAACTTGCGCAAATATTTGTTTGAAGTAGTTGTAAATTAATTGTGGACGCTCAGATAAAACTGCAATTGGCGTATCGCTTCCCATAGATCCAATAGGTTCTTTACCCAATTGTGCCATAGGGCGAATAATAGTGTTTAAGTCTTCTTCCGTATATCCAAAAATAACTTCACGCTTTTTTAGGGCAATTTCATCATAATCAATATGTCCTTTTTTTGCTTTAAGATCACGCAAGTGAACTAAATTTTCATCTAACCATTTACGATACGGATGTCTTGAAGCTATTTCTTCTTTTATTTCTTCATCATTTACAATTCTACCTTCATTCATGTCTACCAAAAACATTTTCCCTGGCTCTAATCGACCATGATATTCAATGTTTTCAGGCTTTATATCTACAACTCCAGTCTCTGAAGACATAATCACGTTTCCTTTTTTTGTCACTGTGTAACGTGAAGGACGCAAACCATTTCTGTCTAAAACAGCTCCGATAAAATTACCGTCTGTAAATGGAATAGAAGCTGGTCCGTCCCAAGGTTCCATTAAGCATGAATTAAATTCGTAGAATGCTTTTTTAGCATCCGACATGTTTGGATTTTTCTCCCAAGCTTCTGGCACTAACATCATCATTGCTTCTGGAAGCGAACGACCTGTCATTAATAATAATTCTACGACCATATCTAAGGTTGCAGAATCTGATTTTCCTTTTAAAACGGTTGGGATTATCTTTTTAATGTCGTCTCCAAATAATGGGCTTTCCATAATTTCTTCACGAGAAAACATTCTTGAAACATTACCTCTTACCGTATTTATTTCGCCATTATGGCAAATGTATCTAAACGGTTGTGCTAAATCCCAGGTTGGAAATGTGTTGGTAGAAAAACGTTGGTGAACCAATGCTAATCGTGTATCTAAAGCTGAATTGAATAAATCAAGATAGTACTCATTTATATGTTCAGGCATTAAAAGCCCTTTAAATATTATAATTTTTGTTGATAAACTCGGAAGGTAAAAGAACTGAGCTTCCGATAATTTAGAACCATATATAGTATGTTCTGCAATTTTACGCGCTGCAAATAATTTTAAATTAAATTCTCTATCTGTTTGCTTATCGTTATTTTTCCTTATAAAAATCTGCTTTACAAAAGGTTCAGTTACTTTGGCAATTTCGCCTAACACTTTACTGTTTACTGGAACATCTCTCCAGCCAATAAGTTTTAAACCTTGATTTTTAATTTCTTTTTCAAAGACATCTATACAATATTGACGCTGATTCTCTTTTTTAGGAAGAAATACATTACTCACGGCATATTCTCCAGCTTCAGGTAAATCGAACTCGCAAAATATTTTGAAAAACTTGTGTGGAATATCAATTAAAATACCTGCGCCATCTCCAGTTACACCATCGGAACTCACTGCTCCACGATGTTCTAGTTTTACTAAAATTTCAAGTGCTTTGTGAATGATATCATTAGACCGTTTTCCAGTTAAACTGCATATAAATCCTGCGCCGCAATTATCGTGTTCAAATTCTGGTAAATAGAGTCCTTGTTTCTTTAACATTGTCGAATAATTTGGAGGTTTTTTACGCCTTATTTATCATCTAATATAGAAGCTAGAACGCTATAATAAAAAAAGGAGCGGCACTTTTCTCATATCGAGAATTAAAGACATTTTAAATGAAGAATCAGTGATTTTCAGCGCATATATTATATAAAACACAACAAAAACAATATCGCTATTAAGTGTCAATTATTGCGAAAACGTTTGCGAAAAAGTCCTTTTATTAAAAAATTAGCATCCATTTTATTAAAATGATGATGATTTTGCAAAACCACTATTATCAATTCGTAAAAAAATAACTTAAAAAATAGTAACCCTATAAAAAATAGGGTATAAATCTATTTTATGATAAAAATTATGTTTTGAACCCTATTTTTTATGAGGTATGAATAAAATTTATATAGTTTTGAAAGATATTAACCAACGAAACAACCTTATGAAACACGTACTTACTTTAACACTACTTTTAACAACTTTTTTTGTGAGTGCTCAAGAAGATACGGAAGCGCCTAAAAAGAAATTTACTTTTGAAGGAAGTCTAGACGCTTATTTTAGAACAAATTTCACAGCACCAAATGATGATAATCAAATTGCGCCGGAAACTTCTTTTGCAGATACCGCAGGTTTTTCATTAGGTATGGCAAATATTATTGCTGCTTATGAAAAAGGGAAAGTTGGTGCTGTTGCCGATTTAGTTTTCGGTCCAAGAGGTGAAGCTGCAAGTTCAACAGTATTAAACCAATTATACGCTTATTATAACATTAGTGAAAACACAAAGTTGACTATCGGAAAGTTCAACACTTTTTTAGGCTATGAAGTTATTTCTCCTGTTGGAAATTTCAATTACAGTACTTCTTATTTATTCTCTAACGGTCCATTTTCACATACTGGATTGAAAGCTGATTTTACACTTTCTGAAGATTTTAGCTTAATGCTCGGCGTATTTAATCAAACCGATGTTACAGAATTTAATCCTGATGGAAGTTATGCAATAGGAGCACAAGTAGGATATAGCGATCAATTCTTAAACTTACTATATGACAAAGCCGGATTGGGTTTTGAAATAGATTATACAGGTGGTTTTGATGCTACTGAAGATTTCTTTATTGGAATCAATGCTGCGTACGCAGATAATAAAGGCGAAGGATTTTACGGAGCAAACATCTATCCTCAATATAAAACAACCGAATCTTTAACCATAGGATTAAGAGGCGAATTTTTTCAAACGCAAAGCGATGCAATAGCTGATGATCCTAGTGTTTTTGCAATCACACTTACTGGAAGTTATGTAATTGATGAAGATTTAATTATCAAGCCTGAATTTAGGGTTGATAGCGGTTCTGAAGACATTTTTATTGATACCGATTTAATGGCAACAAAAAGTTTAGGCTCTTTTGTAGTAGCTGCCATTTACAAATTTTAACGAACTAAACATTAACAAGATTTCCGTTTTCACGGAAAATCAAAAAAATAATTTTTTGTATGAAAAAAATTGAAGCAATTATTAGAAAATCTAAATTTTCTAATGTTAAAAAAGCATTGCATGAAGTAGGTGTAAATTTCTTTACCTATTGGGATGTTACAGGACTTGGAAATGAAAAAGAAGGTCATGTATACAGAGGTGTTTCTTACAGCACTAGCGACATTCAAAGACGCTATTTATCCATAGTTGTTAATGAAGATTTTGAAGAAGTTACCATAAAAGCGATTCTCGAAGCTGCCGCTACAGGAGAAGTTGGTGATGGAAAAATTTTTGTTTCACACATCGAAGAAGTTTACAGAATACGAACAGGAGAAAAGGGCGGAAACACACTAAAATAAATCACAAAATTAGAATTATGGAATTATTAACTATCAATAATGTATGGATGATGATCTGTACAGCACTTGTGTTCTTTATGCATTTAGGATTTGCATTTTTAGAAATAGGGTTGACAAGACAAAAAAATACAATAAACATTCTGTTCAAAAATATATTTATCATTACGGTTGGATTGTTACTTTATTGCCTGGTTGGATTTAACTTAATGTATCCGGGAGAATTTAATGGAGTTATAGGTTTTGCTGGCTTTGGATTAGATGCTCCGCTAACAACCGAAGGCACTTTAGACTTAGCATACAATGAAGGATATACGTATTGGACTGACTTTTTATTTCAAGGAATGTTTGCAGCCACAGCAGCTACTGTTGTTTCTGGTGCCGTTGCGGAACGAATGAAAATTGGGGCTTTTATGATTTTTACAATTATATATGTAGGATTTATTTATCCAATTGCTGGTTCGTGGAAATGGGGCGGCGGATTTTTACAAACTTTAGACACTCCATTTTATGATTTTGCGGGTTCAACCTTGGTACATTCTGTTGGTGGTTGGGCAGCTTTAGTAGCGGTTTGCTTATTAGGTGCTAGAATTGGAAAGTTTAAAGAAGGAAAAATACAAGCAATTCCCGGACACAACATTCCGTTGGCAACTGCCGGAGTTCTAATTCTTTGGTTAGGTTGGTTTGGATTTAATGGTGGTTCTGTATTATCCGCAGATCCTGAAGCGACATCTTTAACTTTAACAACAACGTGTTTGGCAGCCGCAGCTGGTGGCGTTGTAGCAGCTTTGGTATCTACTTTAAGATATAAAAACCTAGACTTAACCATGTTTTTAAATGGTATTTTAGGAGGATTAGTAGGAATCACTGCTGGTGCAGATCAAATGAGTCCAACAGACGCTATCATAATTGGAGCAATAGCTGGTGCAATTATTGTATTTGCAGTATCGCTCATTGATCGATTAAAATTAGATGATCCTGTAGGAGCTATTGCTGTACATTTAGTTTGTGGAATCTGGGGAACTTTGGCTGTTGGTCTTTTTGGAAATCTAGCAGGTGGCGCACAATTTGTAAGCCAATTAATTGGAGTCGTATCGTATGCCGCAATATGCATAGGTTCTTCCTTTTTAATCATATTTGCCTTGAAAAAAACAATAGGTATTCGAGTTTCGGAAAAAGAAGAATTAGAAGGGCTGGATGCACATGAACATGGAATGGATGCGTATCCAGATTTTAGATTGAATGAACATTAAAAGACAGCAAATACGCTGAGAATCATTATTTAGTTAACATTACAAAGAATACTAAGAGCCTGTCTGAAAAGGTTTTAATAACGTCATTACGAGAAATTTTTAATTTCGAAGTAATCTGTAAATCAATAACTTAAATTTGACAGATTGTTTCATTTCGGTTCAACTCAATGTAAAACATTTCATTCGCAATGACTGCTTTTCAGACAAGTTCTTACATTTTAATAACTGTGATTTTATTTATTAACATTAGTGTCCGATTAAAATCATTTAAAATGTCTCAAAGCCTATTTATAATTGAAGTCTAAGTTTTTTACTGCAATAACACCTTGCTTTTAAAGACAATTTTTGAAAAGATAGAAAACACAATATTCTCTTTTAAATCACTGCTGGTTGTCAAATAGTTATCATAAAGTCTTTATTCTTTGCTCTATGAGTGCAGCGGTCTTATATCTTTTATCGGACAACAATGATTTATTAACACACGAAACATAAAACCTTCTTCCCAAATCATATTAAATTCATAACTTTACTTCATTAATTTTTAATGATTTTCTTATGAAAAAAATTACCTGTGTTTTAGTAATACTACTTTTTTGTTTTACAGCTGCAAATGCACAAGCGTGGAAACAATTACGCGGTGGCGGAAAAGGAAAAGAAATCTATACCGACAAGGGAACACTTTGGGTAATTGGAGTTGACAACAGTATTTTTTCATACAATGGTCGCTTATGGAAAGAATATCCTGGTCGCGGAAAAGCCATAGATGTTGCGGTTCATGACGGAATTCCATATATTATTGGGTTGAATAACGGAATCTGGAAAGGAACTCGTTCAGGTTGGATTCCGATGCCTGGCAATGGACTTGGAAAGCGAATTTACAGTGATAACGGACAATTGTGGATTATAGGAATTAATAATAATATATTTTCTTTTGATGGCAGAAACTGGAATTTATATTCAGGGTACGGAAAAGCTATTGACATTGCAGCACATAACGGAATTCCGTATATCATAGCCGAAGACGGAAGTATTTGGCGCGGAAATGGAATGGGTTGGCTACAACTTCGTGGAAATGGAATTGGTAAAAAAATATACTGCGATCGTAACGGAACTGTTTGGATAATTGGTGTTAATAACGGCGTTTTCTCCTATCGATTTGGGCGTTGGAATCCATATCCAGGTGGCGGAAAAGGATTGGACATTGCAGTTTATAGAGGCGTTCCATATCTTATTGGACTTCGAAATTCTATTTGGAAAGGATAAAAAAAGAAACTGTCTGAAAAGTTTTTAAAAAACGTTATTACGAGAAATTTTTAATTTCGAAGTAATCTGTAAGTGGATAACTCAAATTTAACAGATTGCTTCATTTCGGTTCAACTCAATGTAAAACACTTCATTTGCAATGACAATTTTTCAAACAGCCGCTTTAATTATATGTAATTATTAATGTCCGATAAAAGGTGTAAGACTAAATGTCTAATAGTCAGACACACACTTTCAACTTTTAACTAATAACTTTTAACTTTTAACTTAATTTTTAAGTCCATGCATTGACAATTCCGCCCATAAGGGCAAAAGAAACAACCCAATAACCGACATTAATCAACATATATTTAATTGACTTTTGCTCGTACATCGCGTTTGTTACCATTGCTGGCATTACAACAAACATTGAAATTATAACTCCATGCAAAACTCCATGACCAAAAGTTAAGTACCTTGGATTATTCAATCCATGCAGTTGATCTGGAGGAATTCCGCCGGTAAGTACAGAGTTCTGAAAGATAAAAAATACTGCAACAAATGCTAAAACAACACTCAATCCGAGTCGTAAAGGCATATTTCCTTGTTTTGCTTTTTCTTCGGTCATGCCTGTTTCTTTCATCCAAGCTTTCCCAAATAAAGGTCCATACCACAAAAAACCAATCACAAGTGTAGATAATGCAGCTACTACGAGTGCAATCCAATTTACATTTTCCATAATTTTGTTGTTAGTTACTAAAGGTTCGTATTTTAAATGTACACTTTTTTAACTAAAAATCAAATAGTTACACGCTAATTAGAAAACGATACAAAACAAATAACATCTTTTATGAGAGCTATTTTAGAAGTTATAATTCTCCTTTCAATCTAAAAATTGACACAATTATTTTTTAATTTTCGCTGTTGCGTGAAGTATCTTGAGATTTCTTTAAGAGGAATTTATACATAAAAGTTTGTTAAAATTTGCACTTCAAGCGAGTGTTGACATATATTTTTTGAATATCTACCAAAATTGTAATCACATTTTTTTATATTTGAGACTTACCACTAATATTTTTCAAATGGCTATAAATTTACAAAAAGGGCAAAAAATTGAAATAGGATTGTCCAAATTAACAATTGGTTTAGGATGGGATCCTAATGAAGGAACTGGATTTGATTTTGACCTTGACGCTTCTGCGTTTCTCTTAAATAAGGATAGAAGACTCGTTAAAGAATCGCATTTTATCTTTTATAACAACTTATGTGGACTTGGTCACAATGAGAATAATCCTTGTGAGAAAAACGGATGTACAAGCGGCGTATTTGGCGTGAGACACACAGGTGATGATCCTGATGGAAACTCGAGCGACGGTGATGATGACGAAGCTGTAATGGTAGATTTAGCATTACTTCCTGCAGAAATTGAAGAAATTCTTATAGTTGTAACGATTGAAGATTACGAAGCGCGAAAACAAAATTTTGGACAAGTGCGAAACTCGTACATCAGAATTGTTGACGAAACTAAAAACGAAGTCGTTGCAAAGTACGAACTAGACGAAGATTTCTCTATTGAAACTGCCGTAGAATTTGGTCGTTTATACAAACGAAATAACGAATGGAAGTTTGAAGCTTCTGGCGTAGGTTACAAAGAAGATTTAGGATATTTCGTTAACAAACATTACTCAGGAGAAGTAATTAAATAATAAAACAACAAATGGCTATAAATTTACAAAAAGGGCAAAGAGAAAAGTTGACAACAGCTAATTTTACTGTCGGTTTAGGTTGGGATACGAACCAAACTGCTACAGGTGTCGATTTCGATTTAGATGCATCCATCTTTATTTTGGGCGAAAACAAAAAAATGTTATCTGATCAACACTTTATATTCTACAATAATTTAAAATCTCCAGATGGAGCCATTGAACATACAGGCGACAATAGAAACTGGTGAAGGAGATGGAGACGACGAAGCTATCATTATCGATTTATCTAAAATTGATGATAGAGCCGTGGAAATTTGTATTGTAGTTACGATTGACGAATGCGAAGCTAGAAAACAAAATTTTGGACAAGTCCGAAATTCTTTTGTTCGAATTGTTGACAATACAAACAATACCGAAATTATGAAATTTGAATTGGATGAAGATTTTTCAGTTGAAACTGCTGTTGAATTTGGAAGAATTTACAAACGCAACGGCGAATGGAAGTTTGAAGCAATTGGTACCGGAATGAATGGCGGTCTTAACGATTTCTTAAGCAAATACAACTAAGAGATCATGGCTATAAATTTATCTAAAGGGCAAAAAATTGACCTCAGAAAAAATACAGCATCAGGTACTTCCACTAATTTATTAAAATTTTGTGTTGGTGTAAATTGGGGCGCAATTCAACGCTCGTACATGATGGAAGAAAAAAAAGGTGGTTTCCTTGGTTTTGGTGGTACGATTGAAAAAGTACAAAAAAACTTTGTAGAAGCTGTAGATTTAGACGCAAGTTGTTGCATGTTTGATGCTAACAAAAACGTAGTCGATGTGGTTTCTTTTAAGCAATTAACTTCAAAAGATGGTGCTATAATTCATAGTGGCGATGATCGTGAAGGCGACACAGATGGCGATGACGGTTTGGACAACGAAATTATTTCTGTCGATTTAACTCGAATAAATCCATCCATAGAAAAAGTTGTATTCTTCTTAAACAGTTACAAAAAACAAGATTTTGCAACAGTTCCTTTCGCCTCCATTCGTTTATATGAAGGAACACCTGATAAAGTAACCCAAATTTTTGCAACCTATGACGTTTCATCAGATCCTTCCTTTAAAGGATATGTTTCAATGGTTATGGGCGCATTATACAAAAATAACGGTGAGTGGAAATTTAACGCCATCGGAGATCCATCAACAGCAGTTGATTTACAAGAAACAATTACTGTAATTACTCAAAAATACGCGTAGAAACAGAAAATTTTACAACCAACTATAAAACAATTTAAACTAAATTCATACTCTAAAATTAATATCAATATGGCTATAAATTTATCCAAAGGACAAAAAATTGACTTAAGAAAATCGTCTGGAGAACAACTTACCAACTTTTGTGTAGGTGTAAACTGGGGAGCAATAGAAACAATAAAAAAAGGCTTCTTTGGAAGTAAAAAAGTTATTGAAGATGTTGATTTAGACTTAAGTTGTATTATGACTGATGCAAACGGAGAAATTTTCGATTGGATCTATTCTCCAGAATACAACGGCTTCTTACAACAAAACAACCAGCCACTAGGAAAACTTATTTCTAAAGATGGTGCATTGCGTCACAGTGGTGATGACAGACAAGGTGATGTTGGAGGCGATGACGGACTTGACAATGAAATTATTAGTGTAGACTTAAACAAAGTAGACCCTAGCATTGATAAAATATTCTTCTTTTTAAATATCTACTTAAACAAAGGACAAAACTTTGACTTTGCTAGCATTCCATTTGCAAAAATTAGAATGTACGAAGGAACGCCATCACGCGTAAACAATGTACACTCTAACTACGACATTGTAACAGATAATTCGTATGCTGGAAAAGGAGCTTTAATCATGGGGAAATTATACCGCAGAAACGGAGAGTGGAAATTTGATGCCATTGGAGAACCATCTGATGACAAAATATTCCTTCAAACAATTCAAAAAATATTAACCAATTACGCAAAGTAATATGAGAAAATTGCCCGTTTACGTATTACTAGACACGTCTGGCTCCATGATGGGAGAACCAATAGAAGCTGTAAAAAATGGTGTGCAGGTTATGATTAGTTCCTTACGTCAAAATCCGCAAGCAATTGAAACTGCCTTTTTAAGCATCATTACGTTCAACAGTACTGCACAACAAGTAGTTCCGTTGACAGATTTAAGTTCGTTTCAAACGCCCGATATTCAGGCAAGTGGAACAACAGCTTTGGGCGGCGCTTTAGAATTGGTAAGTACGTGTATAGATAATGAAGTTGCTTCTACGACTGCCGAAAGTAAAGGAGATTGGAAACCGTTAATATTTATTATGACAGACGGAATTCCAACGGATAACATTCAAAGAGGTTTAACAGAATTAAAAAAACGACACACCGCAATTATTGTTGCGTGTGCCGCAGGAAGTGGCGCAGATACGTCGTTTCTAAAACAAATTACGGAAAACGTGGTAAGTTTGGATACTGCTGACAGTCAGAGCATTTCCAAATTTTTCGCATGGGTAACAGCCTCAATTGGCGTAACCTCATCAAAAGTAGAAGATTCAGGGAAAGAAGCGACTGGCTTAAACGAATTGCCGCCGCCGCCATCTGAATTAAATATCGTACTATAAACAATTTAAAAAAACATACAAATGAAAACATTAGAAGAATTAAAAAAAGCAGTATTAGCAGATGGAGTAATTGATGCTGATGAAGTGCAAGAAATAGAAAAAGTAATTTATGCTGATGGGAAAATTGACCAAGATGAAGCTGATTTCTTATTTGAATTAAATGATGCCGTTACCGGAAAAGACAATCACAGCTCTTGGACCGATTTATTTATCAAAGCAGTTGCTAGTTTTGTATTAGATGATGATGGATCTAACGGAGAAATTGACGCTGACGAAGCAGCATATTTAGTAAAGCAAATAGAAGGTGACGGAGAAGTAGATGCTACGGAACATGCACTTTTAGTATACCTAAAAAGTGCTGTTGATAAACTTCCAGAAAGCTTAGAAAAACTTTTAAAATAAACATATGAGAAGACTTCCAGTATATTTCTTATTGGATACCTCTGGTTCAATGTATGGCGAACCTATTGAAGCGCTAAACAATGCATTATCTGGTATGATAAATACGCTTCGTTCCGATCCGCAAGCTTCGGAAACGTTATGGATAAGCATTATTACATTTGACCGAGAAGTAAAAGAATTAATTCCGCTAACGGACTTGCAATCATTTCAGTTACCTGAAATAACGTGTCCGCAAAGTGGTCCAACATTTACAGGAAAAGCATTGGAATTTCTTGCTCAAAAAGTTACTGCGGATATCCGAAAAGGTTCTGCAGAACAAAAAGGAGATTGGCGTCCATTACTATTTTTATTTACCGATGGAAAACCTTCCGATGTACAACTCTACAGAGAAGCAGTACCAAAGATTAAAGCTATAAACTTTGGTACTATTGTAGGTTGTGCCGCTGGACATTTGGCAGATGATGAAAAACTAAAAGAACTCACAGATACGGTTGTACATTTACAAACAACCGATAGCAATACGCTAAAACAATTTTTCATGTGGGTTTCGGACACTATTGAACAAGGAAATAAAAGTCTCGGAACAACGGATACTGTATCGTTGCCACCACCACCAAGTGAAGACATTATTGTAATCTAATGATACTACTAAAACTATTTGCCTGTTTTCTGATTGTATCACTATTTATTTTCAGCAAATTACAAGCATACGAAACTCGAATTTCACCTAAATACAAAACGTATTTTGGCATGATGACTTCCATTTTAAAGCCAATTCTCAATGTATTTAGCAAATTTTTTAAACCTCATAAAGTTGGAAACGGATTGGCTTTAGACACTACGCAATTCGTTTTACTAATTTTATTATTACTAATTTTAATGATATGAGAAGATTACCAATATACTTTTTAATTGATGTTTCAGAATCTATGGTAGGCGATCCTATCAGCGAAGTTCAAGATGGAATTGCAAACATAATTCAAGAATTAAAAACAGATCCTAGAGCATTAGAAACTGTATTTATATCTATTATCGTATTTGCAGGTGAAGCAAAAACGTTAGTTCCTTTGCAGGATATTATAAGCTTCTATCCACCAAAATTTCCCGTAGGTAGCGGAACATCTTTAGGAAAAGGATTGGGACATTTAATGTTTGAACTCAGAAAAAATTTAGTAAAAACAACCGCAGAACAAAAAGGAGATTGGAAACCAATTGTATTCTTATTTACAGATGGTGTTCCAACAGATGATAGCAGTACAGCAATCCGAGAATGGCAAAGCAACTGGAAAAAAACCGCAAACTTAGTCGCAGTTTCCTTAGGTGATGGCGCAGATGCACATATCTTAAATCAACTTACAGAAAATATAATTCATCTAAAAAATACAGATCATTCCGCATACAAGGAATTTTTTAAATGGGTAAGTGATTCCATAAAAACAAGTAGTGAAAGTGTAGAAAACAACAAATCTGGCTTTGAACTTGCCAATCTAGCTTCTGCCAATTTAGAAGAAATGGATGTCACCAAAGACAGTCGCGGAGAAAACACACACAAAGTAGATGACAATTTTGTCGTTATAAGTGCATTGTGTCAAAACACGCGTAAAAACTATTTGATGAAATATAAAAAAGTCATCAAACAATCAAACTTCGCAGGAATTGAATTAGGTACAAAATCCTATCGACTCAACGGAGCATACCAAGTTGATGATACGTACAAAGAATTATCAGGCAACGAAGAAATAAAACTAACCGTAAACACAGACGAACTCATTGGTGCGCCAACGTGTCCATGTTGCGGAAATCAAATTGCCTTTGCGGTATGTCAATGCAATCAAATTCACTGTATTGGTGACGAAGAAGTAACAACGTGTCCTGGCTGTGGAAACAGAGGAAAATACGGCGCAGGAACTGGTGGTTTTGACGTAAATCGTACGCGCGGATAACAATGAACACAACCAATGACTACATAAAAAAGTTGCTCGAAACTAAAAAAAAAGTAATCAACAATTCGTTGTTGCACGAATTTAGTTCCGACGAAACTTATCAAGAAAAAGTACAAACAATCATAGATATCCAAAACGAAATTATGGCAAATTGGGAAGTAAGATCACGCATTATCGAATTTAAAAACGAAAGTGTTCGAGTTCCTAATGGCACACAAAATATTGAATATTCGCATACGTTTGATACGTCTCTAATCCAAAAACATCAAATCATTTCTTTCGATTTAGATGGATTAGACGAACTCGGATTAACCTTTGACAAAGAAACAGGCACACTCGCAGGAATGCCAGAAACTAGCGGAAACTTTAAAATTAAAATTCTTTTTAATGTAAAAGGCGAAGGCGAAAGTGCTGAACAAAATGAAAAACTAATCGATATTGTATTCAATCCTGATCCGAAATTGCTTTGGAAAAACATTCCAAGTGACACGGAAGCTATCTTCTGGAAAGAAGAAAACAGCTCAATTTCAGATACATTAGGCGAAAAATCAATTATAATTTCTTCCAAAAGAGGAAGATCTCATCAAAATGATGGAACTTTTAGAGATGACGATTTTGCATACAAACACTTCGACGAAAATGATTGGAGCGTTATTGCAGTTTCAGACGGCGCAGGAAGTGCAAGTTTTTCCCGAGAAGGTTCAAAAGTAGCCTGTAACGAAATCATTTCATACTTTGAAAATGAAATTCTACCAAGTAAAGAATTAGATGCTATTGAAGCACAACTCGATGAATTTTCTGAAACTAAAAATGAAACAATTCTAACGGAAGCTGAAAACGAAGCAAAAAAAGTTTTGTACAAAGCCGTTTTACATGCACACAACAAAATCAATGAATTAGCGCAACAAACGTTTGAAGAAAACGAAGCGTTATTCAATAGAAAAAATACTTCCTACAATGCAGAATATTTTCATGCAACACTCATTGTCACAGCAATTAAAAAAACAAAAATAGGATATGTAATTCTAACGTTTGGCGTTGGCGATTGTCCTATTGGTATCGTAAACAAAGACAAAACGGAAGCGCGCTTGCTCAATTGGTTAGACGTTGGCGAATTTGGTGGCGGCACACGTTTTATAACGCAACCATCAATATTTCATTCTAAAGAACGTCCAATGGTGAGTCGCTTCAATATGCACATTCAAGAAGATTTTTCTCATCTATTTTTAATGACGGATGGAATTTACGATCCGAAGTTTGAAGTCGAAGCAAATCTGGAGAAAACCGAAAAATGGTTAGAATTTATTGACGATTTAGAAGGAAAAAACGAAGATAAAATTGGCATTGATTTTAGTGCTGAACTTCCAGAAGCAGAAGCTCAACTGAACAATTGGATGGACTTTTGGAGCAAAGGAAATCATGATGACCGAACTTTAGCAATCATTTACTAGCAACTTTACTATGGCTACAAAAACAGTAACATCTATAATAGACACTTCCAAAAGTTATCAATATGTTGATAACGGTGATCCGATGCGCGGCGGAATGAAAGATGTATATTTTAGTCCAAACAAAGATTATGTTGTTGCTTTTTACAGAGACAAGCAAAATTACAATTCCATTGAACGCTTAAAGAAGATTGTTACTACGTATTACAAAAGCTTTTTTGAACGTGAAGGTGGCGATTATTATAAAGAATTATACTCGTGGCCAACCGATGTAATTAAGGAAAAGGACTTGATCGGAATCGTAGTGCCAACGTATTCTAAAAATTTCTTCTTTGCGAAAGGATATGAAAGTCTCGATTTACTAAAAGGTGCTGAAAAAGAAGGAAAATGGTATGCAAGTGCCAAATTTAGATCGAAAACTTCAAAACTGCGCTTGGCAAAATCAGAACTTGGCAATTGGCTGAGTTACTTTCAAGTATGTGTAAATATTTCTCGTGGTGTCAAAAGATTGCACGCCGCAGGATTGGCACATTCTGACTTATCATATAAAAATGTATTGATTGATCCTGTAACGAAAACTGCCGCCATTATTGACATTGACGGATTGGTTGTCCCAGGATTATATCCGCCAGAAGTAATTGGAACCGCCGATTTTATTGCGCCAGAAGTAATTGCCACGAAACACTTAGATGTAAAAGATCCGAAGCGTAATTTGCCAAACCGACATACCGATTTGCACGCGCTTGCGGTTTTAATATACATGTACTTATTTTACAGACATCCATTGCGTGGCGGAAACTACTTTGGACAAATGGAAGCTGATGAAGAGGAAGATTTATTAATGGGCGAGAAAGCACTATTTATAGAACATCCAACCGACGATAAAAACAGAAACTTTAAACGAGAATACGGTGATAATGTGAAAAATTTTCATCCGTGGACAGATCTTAAAAGTACGCCATACTCAATTGCAGGACCTTATTTAAAAGCATTATTCGATCGTGCATTTATAAAAGGACTTCAAAATCCGAGAGAACGTCCAATTGCAGAAAGCTGGGAACAAGCGTTGATTAAAACAGACGATTTAAAGCTAAAATGTAGCAATCATGCGTGCGATCAGCAATGGTTTATATTTGATAATTCTAAAGTCACAAAATGTCCTTTCTGCGGAACGCAATACAGAAATTCCATTCCAGTTTTAGATTTTTTCTATGAATTTAAACCCAATGTTTGGAAACCTGAAAATCAACGTTTGGTCATTTGCCACAATACAACATTGCACAAATGGCATGTAGACAGAAATATTATCAGAAATGAAAAACTAACCAATCAAGATAAAAAGAGATTGGGTTATTTCGCTTTTCACCAAGGAAAATGGTTGTTAATTAATGAAGCTTTAATGACACTAAAAGATGTAACGAATGACACCGAAATTCCAATAGGACAAAGTGTAGAACTAATAAACGGAAACAAATTATTACTCGCTACTGATAAAGGAAACAGAGTAGCAACTATAACAATAACTAACCAATAAACTAACAACTCTATGTGGATTCTCATTTCAATACTATTAATTGTACTTTGCTGTATTATCATTTGGCGCGCCAGTGACGGCTTTGAAGCAGCTTCGGAATACTTAGGAAGAAACCTTAGCGAAGGTGTTCGTGGTGCAACCATAAACGCAATTGGCTCCTCGATGCCAGAATTATTTACCACATTATTTTTCCTATTTGTTTTAAAAGATAAAGACGGATTTGCCGGCGGAATTGGAACTACAGCAGGTAGCGCCATTTTTAACGGAATGATTATTCCTGCAGTTGTCATCTTAGTAGTTGTCATCAAAGGTGTGACTTCACATGTAGAAGTCTCTAAAAAAGTATTACTAAGAGATGGAATTTCACTTTTAATCTGTGAATTGGTCTTAATATTTTTATTGGGCGATGCGTCTCTAAATTGGACACATGGTTTAATTTTAATGGGATTATACGCAGTATACGCAATTTATATGCTTAGTTCTATGAAAAAAGCTGGCGCAGAAGAAGATGACGAGGAAGAAGAAGATGAAGACGAGGATGAGGATGAAGCAGATGCTGGTTTCTTTATGAATCTAATCACACTAAACTTAGAACCTGTATTTATAAAAGATAAAATCAATTCAAAAAATGGTTGGACATTGTTAATTTTTGCAATGTTAGTCATTGGTGGCGCGTGTTTACTATTAGTAAAATCGTGTGAATGGTTAGGTGACGAACTAAACATTCCTATTTACTTTATTGCAGTAATTTTAGCAAGTGCAGCGACAAGTGTGCCGGATACTATTTTATCTATGAAAGATGCTAAAAAAGGAAACTATGATGATGCGGTTTCAAATGCATTAGGAAGTAACATATTCGATGTATGTTTTGCTTTAGGATTTCCATTGTTCCTATTTACAATCATCTACGGACCAATCGTAATGAGCCCAGATACGATTCAAAATGTAGCTGAACTCCGAATTTTACTATTCATATTTACATTGTTGGCATTCATTATTTACATTGTAAAACCAAAAATGGGAATTGTAAGCGCAGTTTTATTATTGCTAATTTATGTAGTATTTACAGTATACATTTTCGGTAGATCGGCAGATTCTGAAACAGCATTACAAGTAAGTCAGTGGTTACAAACTATTAATGACTTTGTAGAAACACTTCGTTTTTGGAAGTAATTCTTGAAGATTACTATTTTTTAATATAGAAAAGAGATTGTCTAAAAAGGTTTAAACAACGTCATTACGAGAAATTTTTCATTTCGAAGTAATCTGTAAGTCGATAACTTAAATTTGACAGATTGCTTCATTTCATTCGCAATGACAGCTTCTTAGACAGCCTCTTTTTTTATTTCATGATTTTGATAAAACCTACTCCAAATTCTCAGGCTTCTTGCCAAATTTCCGTGTATCTTCTTTTGTCAATATTTTGAATGTTTTTGCACGTGGCACATCGCGCAAAGCTTTGTTAAATTCTGTTGGTAATCCAATCAATTGGCGAGATTTTAAATCAATCCATGCGCCCATAATTTCGCAACTTGCAAAGTTTTTTCCGTTTGCATCATAAAAATTATGAAGAAACTCAAAGAACATTCCGTCTTCGCTTAAACCTGCAACTTCTAACGAAACCTTGACTGGTTTTCCCAAAAATGCTTCTTTAAAATAATAGATATGTTCATAAAACACCACAGGACCAATATTTTGTTTGGCTAATTCACGTTGCGTAAATCCACTTTCAATAAGGAAACCCATACGCGTATGACTCATAAAATTTATGTAAGCGGAGTTGGCTAAATGACGATTTGCGTCTAAATCACTCCATCGAATTTCAAATTCTTTAAAATACATTGTATATTTATTTTTTTATCAAAAGTAATGAACTCGTTTAAACTTTTTTAATTTGCCAATATTAAATACATATTACGATCCACCATTTGTTTTTAAAAATGGTCATTTTTCAACAGTTTATTCAGGCTTGTTTCGAAAAGGTGCAAAAATTGAACAGAAAAGAGAACGCATTATCTTGAGCGATAGTGATTTTATAGATTTAGATTGGAGTTTCGCCAAGAAGAAAACCAACAAAGTCATCATTTTGTTACACGGTTTGGAAGGAAATGCGCAACGCGCTTACATAACTCGATCCGCAAAATTATTTAATGATAATGAATACGATGCTATTGCGATGAACTTTAGAGGTTGTAGTGGCGAATCCAATCGTTTATATCGATCTTACAACGCTGGCGCAACCGAAGATTTAAGAGAAGTTGTTACGCATGTACTTACCAATCATCCGCAATACGATCATATTATTATAAAAGGATTTAGTTTAGGCGGAAACATGTTGTTGAAGTATTTGGGCGAACCAATTCGTGTTCCAAAAGAAGTAAAAGCTGGTATTGCTATTTCGGTTCCATGCTCTTTACATGGTTCATTACAACAAATGGATCGGTTGGAAAATCGGTTGTACACAAATCGTTTTGTAAAGCATTTGCATGGAAAACTCATGGAAAAAAATCGTTCATTTCCGCAATTACTGAATATAGAAAACATTAAAAAAGCTGATACTTTATTTAAAATAGACGATTTATATTCTTCCAAAGCACATGGCTATAAAGACGCGTTGGATTATTATAAAAAGTGTTCTTCCTTACAGTATTTACGCTACATTAAAACGCCAACATTAATTATTAATGCCTTAAATGATTCTTTTTTGTCTGAAGATTGTTACCCAATTAAAGAAGCGGAAGCAAATAATGATTTGTATTTAGAAATGCCAAAATATGGCGGACATGTTGGTTTTTTTGAATTTGGTAAAATTTACCACACAGAATCACAAGCTTTGAGTTTTGCTACTTCGGTTTAAAGTGTGAATTTTCTTGATGAATTCGAATGGCTTTTTGTGATAATAATATTCCAATAGCTAACGACATAAACGCGCCAACCGAAATTCCTGGAATGTAATTGATGAATAAGAAGAAATCATAGATTCCATGAAAGAAAACTGCCAACGCCAATCCCATGAGGTTGTATCGAACGCGATATCTTGAAAATTTAGCTTTTCCCATATAATAACCCATAATAATACCAAAAGTTGCATGTGCAGGAACTGCTGTAAACGCTCTATATAACGCAACTTCTATTCCGCCTTGAAATGCATACGCCAAGTTTTCTGTGACCGCAAAACCCATAGAAACCATTACTGCGTAGACAATTCCGTCAAAAGGTTCGTCAAAGGCTTTGCGTGTTTGTGCAAAATAGCGAACAAAAATATATTTGCTAAATTCTTCTACTAAAGCTACTACAACGAAAGCTTTGCAGAACTGAATCCAAATAATTTGTTCTTCAAATTCGGGATAATATTTTGAAACGAAAAAGTGTGAAATTGCAGCTAAAAAAATGCTTCCAACGGCACCAAATAAGAAACATATAAATAACAGATGACGCGGTTCCTTGTCATATTTGTCACTATAATAAATGTAAATCATAACCAGTAACGCAGGCGCTATTGATAATAATACTAATTCCATTGGTGCGTTTTGTCAAAAATATAAAAACATAGAGGAAAATGAGGTGTTTCTCTCAGTTTATCATCAGTGCAATGCGTTAAAATTTCGGCGAAAGCCAAAAAACAGTTTTTATAAAAGTCTTCAAAACGTATAGAATAGCTACTGATAATCCGAAGCTTTATCGCTATTTTTAGTATTTTTGTCGCTATGATAAAGTCTATGACCGGATTCGGAAAGTCTGTAGAACAACTTCCGTCTAAAAAAATTACCATCGAATTAAAATCACTGAACAGTAAGAGTTTGGATTTAAACGCTCGAATTCCTTCTTCATATCGAGAAAAAGAATTGGGAATGCGTAAAACAATTGCGAGTGCTTTAGTGAGAGGAAAAGTTGATTTTTCGTTGTATATAGAAGCAACTGCGGAAGAAACTTCTACTGTAATCAACAAAGCGGTTGTAAAACAATATATGCGTCAACTTCGCGATATTGAACCAGAAGCTAAAGATGTAGAGTTGTTGAAAATGGTAATTCGTATGCCAGATGCATTGAAAACAGAACGCGAAGAAATAGACGAAAAGGAATTTGAAGTGATTGAAAAAGCATTGCTACATGCTATTAAAGAGCTCAACGAATATCGTTTGGAAGAAGGAAAAGTGTTAGAACAAGACTTTTTATTACGCGTGCAAAATATTTCAAACATATTGAATAGCATTATTGAGATTGATGACGAACGTATGGCTTCTGTAAAAGAGCGACTTCGTACAGCATTAGATACTTTAAAAGAAAAGGTTGACGAAAATCGTTTTGAACAAGAATTGATTTATTATTTAGAGAAATTTGACATTACGGAAGAAAAAGTTCGCTTGGCAAATCACTTGGATTATTTTTCAAAATCGTTACATTCTGAAGATTCAAACGGAAAAAAATTAGGTTTTATTACACAAGAAATTGGTCGTGAAATTAATACGATTGGTTCTAAATCTAATTACGCGCCAATGCAACAATTGGTGGTTCAGATGAAAGACGAATTGGAAAAAATTAAAGAGCAACTTTTAAATGTGTTGTAAATGAAAAGAGGTAAGTTAATTGTATTTGCAGCTCCTTCTGGCGCAGGAAAAACGACTATTGTTCAACATTTATTAAAAATTCCTGAACTGAATTTACAGTTTTCTATTTCGGCAGCTTCTCGTGAAAAACGCGCTATTGAAGTTGAAGGAAAAGATTATTATTTTTTGTCTATAGAACAGTTTATGGATAAAATTCGAAATAAGGAATTTGTAGAATGGGAAGAAGTATATCGCGACAATTTTTACGGAACATTGAAAACCGAAATTGATCGTATTTGCGATGCTGGAAAAAACGTCATTTTTGATATTGATGTTTCTGGCGGATTGCGAATTAAACGAAAGTTTCCAGAAGATACACTAACCATTTTTGTGGAACCGCCAAGTATCAATGATTTGATTATTAGACTGAAAAATAGAAATACAGAAAACGAAGATAAAATTAATATGCGCGTCGCAAAAGCTGCCGCAGAAATGGCAACTGCTCCTTTGTTTGATGTTATTATTTTGAATGACGATTTAGACAGAGCGAAAGCCGAAGCGGAAAAAGTAGTTGCTAAATTTATCGGACTCGAAAAAAAGTAGACAGATGAAAATTGGTTACTCATTTTTCCCATTACACTCTTTTTCCGAAGTGTAGCAGGCATTTTTCGTTAAGAATTTTTGAAGCCTTGGAAAAAATTTAGAAAAATGAATGCGGTTTTAGTTTTTCAGAGAAAAAACTAAAAACACCTCTGGAAAAACGCACTTTCTTTTGTTTCTTTTCTTTGTGCGAACAAAGAAAACGAAAATAGAAACAATGTGTTCCCTTAAGATACTTTACAGGAATTTTTAAAAACTTATATCTAATTCGCATTAATCAAATAAAAATATACAGATGAAAATTGGTTTGTATTTTGGCACATTTAATCCTATTCACATCGGACATTTGGCAATTGCCAATCACATGGCAGAATACAGCGATTTAGACGCCATTTGGATGGTTGTAACGCCACACAATCCATTTAAGAAGAAAAGTACATTGCTTGATAATCATCATCGATATCAAATGGTGATGATTGCTACGGAAGAATATCCGAAAATTAAGCCGAGCAAGATAGAATTCGATTTACCGCAACCAAATTACACTACAAATACCTTAGCGCATCTTCAAGAAAAATATCCAACACATGAATTTTGCCTTATTATGGGCGAAGATAATTTGAAAAGTTTACACAAGTGGAAAAATTACGAAGTGATTCTAAAAAACCACGATGTGTATGTGTATCCGAGAATTTCAGAAGGAATTGCGGAACATCAATTTACAGATCATCCAAAGATTCATCGTGTCAACGCGCCAATTATGGAGATTTCTTCTACGTTTATTCGGAAAGCAATTAAAGATCAGAAAAACATTAAACCGTTATTGCCCCAACATGTTTGGGAATATATTGATGAGATGAATTTTTATAGAAAGTGAATTTTTCAATTTGATGATTTGAAAATTAGTCAATTTGAAAATTTGAAGATGAATCAATTTGAAAATGGAGTTTGTGCTTCAAAGCATTTCTCGATACAAAATTCTTGTAGAATTTTACTCGAAATGACGTTTGGTGATTTGAAAGTTTGTTGATTGGTTGATTTGAAATGGAGTTTGTGCTTCTAAAAAGGTTCTCAAATAGTCACAAACAAGTCTATATTCTTTATTCTATAAGCGAAGCGATCTTTATTAAATTTGATGATTTGAAAATTAGTCAATTTGAAAATGTAGTTTGTGTTTCTAAAGCATTTCTCGATACAAAATTCTTGCAGAATTTTACTCGAAATGACGTTTGGTGATTTGAAATGTTTCTGCGTTTCGAACAAATCTATATTCTTGATTTTAAAAGCAAAGCGATCTTTATTCTTTTAATTTGATGATTTGATGATTAGTCAATTTGAAAATGTAGTTTGTGTTTCTAAAGCATTTCTCGATACAAAATTCTTGTAGAATTTTACTCGAAATGACGTTTGATGATTCGTTAATTTGAAAATGTGACTTGTGTTCCTAGAAAAAGTTCTCAAATAGTCAAGACCAAGTCTATATTCTATATTCTAAAAGCAAAGCGGTCTAAAATCTAATTTTTCAATTATCAATCTTCGTATACAAATACTCTTCATCTTTCTCTGTGTCGGCTAATACCAAAATTCCATCGTCGCTTTCGTTGCCGCCTTTTAGTTCATAGCATTTTGAAAAGAAACCTTCATCGTCTTCTATTTTAACGAATAACGAACGATACGCGCTATTTTCATCACATTCCGTAGAAATTGTATAGTGATATTGTTTGTGTTCTTTATTTGCGTAATAATCTTTGCAGATTCCGTTTTGAAGAAATTCTAGTTTATATTCTGGATTTTCTTGAGAAACCCAAGCGCCAATGATGTCCTTTTTAGGTGTCACAAAAGATGTAATTCCTAATAGGATCAATAAGAGTATTGAAAGCGGGATAATGATTAACGGTCGGTAGCTTCTCATGTATTGGTTTGTTTATAACGCAATATTAGAAGATTTTCGAGGTATGAAACAAGGGTACTTTTCCCCTTTTTTGTAGGTTTTTAACTTAAATTCAATAAAAACTCCTCAAAGTTGAGGAGTTTTTCATGTTTCTATATTATTTTAATGCTGGAATTCGTAATACTTGTCCTGGATATATTAGGTTTGGATCTTTCAACATAGGCTTGTTTGCTTCAAATATGGTTGGATATTTCATCGCATTTCCATAATATTTTTTCGCAATCTTACCAAGTGTATCTCCTTTTGCTACCGTGTGAAATTGTGCTTCTGGTTCTTTATGTTCCACTTCCATTCTGTCATCAACCATTGCAATTCCATGTGTATTTCCTACCAATAAAACTACTTTTTCTTTGGTTGCTTGGTCGTGTGCTTTACCACTAATAATTGCCGTATCGCCTTCAAGAGAAACGTGTAAATTTTCCACGTGTAAGTCTAAATCGTTGATCGTTTCTTTAATAGAAGCTTCATCTTTTGCTTTCTTAGCTGCAATTGCTTCTAAGTGTTCTGTTGCTTTTTCTTCTGCTTCTTCCGCTGCTTTTTCAGCTGATGTTTTTCCGCCAAATAATTTAGCTCCAGCATCTTTAATGAATGAAAATAATCCCATGATTCTTTGTTTTTAATTGTTATTAAACTGTTTATTATTGAATTGTAAAAGTACGAAAAATCGAGCAATCTTCAAAAGTTCAATCGCATTTCCGTAACTATACGATGTACTGCAAAAAAACTCTTTTATTTACAGTTTGATATGTATTTTTATAGATTTTTCAAGAAACTTATTGTCAGCTATAATTTGTGAAGAGAAAGGAAAATTTGAAATAAATTTCAACAGACTCCGTTCTTCAACGGAGTTAGTTCAACTTACACTATTGAGTTTGCCTTTTAGACTTCTATAAATAAATTATACTAGAAAGGAAAATTTGAAATAATTTTCAACAGACTCCGTTCTTCAACGGAGTTAGTTCAACTTACAATTTTGTATGCGCCTTTACAGGCTTTTCAAAACTGAGTTTCACTAAAAAAGAAACAGTCTCCACACGAATGTGAAAACTGTTTCTAAACTAACTAACCAACCAAAGTCTTTATATTTTTATTTCTTAAAGTCGTCCTTGTTGAACTTCTTATTGATAATCTTTTTTCGTTTTTTGTCCGTCTGCTTCAATTTAGTCGAGCTTCCATCTGTTGACGGACGTAAATATTGTATGTAACCTCTTCCTTGAAATTCGTAAGTTGTTCCTGAATCTGGGTGAAACAACTCTATGGTTCCGTCATCAATAACGTTCAATTCGAAATATTCATTGTCCAAGTAATCATAATCTAATGTTAAAACTTTCGCGTACGGATCGCCAGCTACATCGTATACTTCGTAAATTCCTTCGTAGTCATATATTAAGTCTGCAATTGGCGTATTTTCAGCATCTGTAGACGATAAAAATGTATCATCATTTCCACCAGCTAAAAACGTTAAGAAATTTTCATCATCAAAAGCATTTAACATTCCTGCCTGACTTGTATATGTTTTTTTCCACGCTGTAAATTCTTGTAATAAATAGTGAATGTTGTCATAGAATACAAAGTCGTAATCAAAATTTGCACGTTGATATCCTGTTAAGTAATAACTCGTATTGCTTGAACTATCGTGCAAACGAATTTTATTTCCGCTTACTTGATATACTCGCAACGGATAATATCCGTCAATATCGTGATCGATATCTACAAATTCAAAATCGGTTCCGTAGGCTCCAACATCAATTCCATATCCGTTTCCATTGGTTCCTATTCCTGAAATATTGTTGTTTGCATATAACGTTCCGTTTCTGAATGAAACTGTAAATGCGCGTTGTAAAAATGGAACTTCACCGTTTCCAGTAGTTTCATTTATGTTTACATACCACAATTCATACGAGCTTAATAATTGATTCAACGTAATTCCTGGCTCGTCAATAATTGTGTCTTCTACAATAACTTCTGTATAACATGATGTCAACAGCGTGCTAAATAGGGTAATTGTTAAGAGTAATTTTATAGTTTTCATAAGCCAATCATTTAATGTTCTTGTTTATCTACATTCAAAACACATGCCAAAAAAGTAAACTGCTGATTTTCAATAGCAACATAAGAGTAATATTTTGCGTATTTTTGAATTATAGATGAAACGTTTATGGACACGAAATTGAAATATGCTGTTTTTGGCGCTGGAAGTTGGGCAACCGCAATTGTGAAAATGCTTTGTGAAAACCTAGATGAAGTTGGTTGGTACATGCGAAGTGTATACACAAAAGAACATTTATTAAAAGAACAACACAATCCGAGTTATTTAAGTTCGGTAGAGTTTAATATTGATAAGCTAAAACTAAGCAACGATATTAACGAAATGGCAAATTATGCAGATGTGTTAATTTTTGTAATTCCGTCTGCTTTTATTTATGGCGAATTGCAAAAACTGTCAGCTACTATTGAAGGTAAAACTATTGTTTCTGCTGTAAAAGGTATTATTCCAGAGTCTGGATTGTTGGTTGGCGAGCATTTTCATGATGTGTATAAAATTCCTTTTGAGAATATTGCCGTTATTGCCGGACCTTGTCATGCAGAAGAAGTTGCGTTGGAACGTTTGTCCTATTTAACGATTTCTTGTGTCGATGCAGAAAAAGCACAGCATATTGCCGATCAATTATCAAGTAGTTATATCAAAACAAAAATTAGTGACGACGTCATTGGGACAGAATATGCTGTAATGTTGAAAAATATTTACGCTATTGCTGCCGGAATTGCACACGGACTTGGGTATGGCGATAATTTTCAAAGTGTATTAATGAGCAACGCTATTCGCGAGATGAAACGCTTTATTAAGAAACGACATAAGATGAAACGTAACATCAATGATTCTGCTTATTTGGGCGATTTGTTAGTAACTGGATATTCGGTATTCTCCAGAAACCGCATGTTCGGAAACATGATTGGAAAAGGCTACACAGTTCGTTCTGCGCAGTTGGAAATGAATATGGTTGCTGAAGGTTATTACGCAACAAATAGTGCTTATTTGTTGAATCAGACAAACGATAAGAAAACAAATATGCCAATTGTTGATGCAGTCTACGCTATTTTGTATGAGAATAAAGATCCGAAGAAAGTATTTGAAAAATTGACTGATAAGTTGGATTGATTTTTTTAATGTGTCAATTTGAAAAGTTCGTTTATAAATGTTGTTCTTTGAGAAACCTCTCTATAACATATTTACTTATTGAATTTAAATTGAATTTTTAGTATTCTTCGTTCTTTTCTTTGCTTGCCCAAAGAAAATGAACCAAAAGAAAGGGCACTTTTATGAGGAATTTTTAGTTCTTTTCTGAAAGAACTAAAACCGAAATGAAAACACTTAATTTTTTCCAAGGCTTCAAAAATTCTTAACGTGTTTTCATTTCTATTCTGCATAAAAGCAAACTCTAGAACTTTACAAAACCCTTTATATTTTTATTTGAAAATTTACTTAATATGCAAATTGAAGCACATATTGCGTGAAAGATTGAAGCGGCATCCTTTTTTTATTTTTGAACTCGTCATTACGAGGAAGTATGACGAAGTAATCTGCTTGTCGATAAACAGATTGTTACAATAAATTACAAATTTGTCTCGCAATGACTGCATTTTAAAAAAGATATAGCCGAAAGCCTGACCGTTTTCGGGCACGCCATTATTTAGATTTAAAAATTAAAAGATTTAATGATTGAAAAGCCTAAAAGCGTAGCGATCTACACTTCGACTCTGCTCAGTGTTCTACAATCGTAGTCTGAGGTTCTCGAAGACTATTTCCCCAAAACACCTTTGTCTGTCATCAGCGGAACTTCGGCAATCACATTTTCGTTGATCGTGTTTTTCTCAAAGACAAACTTTTTATCAAACATGCGATTGTTCTCAAAGAAAGTTACCAAAAACTCATTGCTCAATTCCAATAAATTCTCAGGCATAAATTCAATTTTTGCACATGATTTTGCAGGTAATTTTTCCAGTTTGTGACGCATTATTGGCGTTTTGCGCGTTTCGTCAGATCCTTTGGAAACAATTAATACCATTTCCAAATCAACGTCTTTGTCATTAATGATAAAAGCGTTCCAATCGTGAAACTCGTATTCTGTATTCCATTGGCGCACAATGGCAACGTATACATCTTTTATTTCAAGAATTTCAATGTCTTTTTTCATTTCGTATACTATTGTGGTAAAGCAGGAATTTATTTCTAATTACTTTCAAAAAAAGTTTTAAACTCAGTCATTGCGAGACTTTGAAAAAGTTGTGGCAATCTGTTTATTAAACAAACAGATTACTTCGCTATCGCTCGTAATGACGTTATGTTACAATGCAGATTTGAATTGCGCTAAGAAACGCACATCATTTTCGCTTAATAAACGAATGTCGCTAATTTGATGAACTAACATCGCAATACGATCGATTCCCATTCCGAAGGCAAATCCGGAATATTCTTTTGAATCAATCCCGCAATTTTCCAACACATTCGGGTCTACCATTCCACAGCCCATAATTTCCAACCAACCTGTTCCTTTGGTGATTTTATAATCAGTTTCCGTTTCCAATCCCCAATATACATCTACTTCCGCGCTTGGTTCTGTAAACGGGAAATATGAAGGGCGCAACCTAATTTTCGACTTTCCAAACATCTCTTTTGTGAAGTGTTGCAAGGTTTGTTTTAAGTCTGCAAAACTTACGTCTTTATCTATATATAAACCTTCCACTTGATGGAAAAAGCAGTGAGAACGTGCCGAAATCGCTTCATTACGATATACTCTTCCAGGAGATATTGTACGAATTGGAGGTTTGTTATTTTCCATGTATCGAACTTGCACAGAACTTGTGTGCGTTCGTAATAAAATATCTGGATTTGTTTGAATGAAAAATGTATCCTGCATGTCACGCGCTGGATGATATTCAGGAAGATTCAACGCCGTAAAGTTGTGCCAATCGTCTTCAATTTCTGGTCCTTCTGACACATCAAATCCAATGCGAGAAAAAATATCTATAATTTGATTTTTCACTAATGATATCGGATGACGCGCGCCAATTTCAATTGGTTGCGCAGGACGTGTTAAATCGCCATAAACACCTTTTTCTTCCGCCTTGTTTTCTAAAGCTTCTTTTAAAGCGTTTACTTTATCTTGAGCAACTTCTTTTAGCTTATTGATCGTTTGCCCAAATTCTTTCTTTTGTTCATTCGGAACATTCTTAAACTCAGCAAAAAAATCATTTAACAATCCTTTTTTACCTAAGTATTTAATTCTGAAGTTTTCAATGTCTTCTTTTGCTTGTGTAGTAAACTTTTCTACCTCAGCAATATGTTCCTTGATCTTATCTATCATGACGATCTTCTTAATTTAGCATGCAAATTTAAGCAAAACTAACTTATATCAATTATTGAATGTATTCCTTTTCTAAAAAGTAGTTGACAATGGCTTCTTTCATTAAAACGGTTTGTTCGCCAGCTTTTAATGTTGGTAGTTCTTCTTTAAACTTGTAATGTGGCCAACTATCATCATCAAAATAGTCAAATTCGTAATATCCATAAGGCTCCAACAAACGACAAATTGCAATGTGCATGAGGTTTACTTTTTCGTCTTTTTTGAATGTTTTATGTATTTGACCCAATTCTTGAACGCCAATTAAATAGATAATTGCGTCCAAATCTAGCGTATCTCCTTCTGCAAATTGAAGCGTCAATTTTTCCACTAATAGCGTCCATCGTACCTTTAATTGTTCGTCTCTTGCCATAATTCCCTTCTTTTTCGACTGCAAAGGTAGGTAGTTTAGAAAGAATCGTATACAAATATTAGTTAGTTTTTGGGAGTCAGCATTACGACTTCGCTCAATGTTGCACGAATTTTACAATTCGTACAACAATAAAACACTTTGAATAAAAGTTCTATATTTGTTAAAACTCGATTCTCATGAACTTTATTGACATTATTTTGGGCGGATTGATCTTGTTTGGATTTGTGCGCGGACTCATGAAAGGACTTTTTGTTGAAGTTGCTTCGTTGGTTGCTTTGATTGCTGGAATTTACGGCGCGATTCACTTTTCGTACTTCGCTGGTGATTTTTTGAGTGAACAGTTTGAAAGTTGGGACGAGAAATATATTAATTTGACCGCTTTCGCGATTACGTTCGTCGTAATTTTAGTTTTGATAACAATTGCAGGAAAGCTTTTGACAAAGATTGCAGATTTTGCCGCGTTAGGAATTTTAAATAAATTGCTTGGTGGCGCTTTTGGCGGATTGAAAATAGCAATCATTGCTGGCGCTGTGTTGGTCTTTTTTGATAAAACCAACAATACAATGGAGTTTGTAGAAGGTGAGAAGATTGAAGAATCTGTATTATACGAACCTGTAAGAGAAGTTGGCGGCTTTGTGTTTGCGTATGTTTTGGAAGAAACACCACAATTTCAGGATGATGATGAAGACGAAGAAGTACAACGAGAGCTGGAAGAAGATTTAAAACAGATAGAAGAACTTGAAAACGAAGAATAATGTGTGAAAAATGTACGCCATCTAAAATTCATGAAACGCATCTTGCCAAAGACCTAAAACCGTTTCAAAAAAAATTGAATATAGATTCTTTGAAAGGAAAATCTAAAAAAGTAAAAACGAATTAAGCATAACTTTTCAACTTTATATTTATAACTCATGTGCGAACATTGTACGCCACTTACCGCAAAAAATTTTTCTTCACAAAAAGATTTTAAAACTTTCGAAAAAGTACTGGAAACCAAATGTGTTGAAGGAACTTTTGTTCGCGTCGTAAATGCAAACGAAACTGAAAATAAGTCGCTTGAAGACAATTATCAATGTACGTTTTGCGGAACGGATTGGGTTTTATCAATTGATGAAGGTTCTTGGCGTGGTTATTTTTTGCCAGTAGAAGGAGTTACAGTATTTGAGGATCATCAAACCAATGAAACAAATAGCAGATTTGAAACGTTTCAAGGGAAAAGAAGCAAAAATTGTGGATGTTGCTTAGGAATGATCTTCTTGTTTATTGCGCTCATTTTGTACCTTATTTATAGTTTTGCTTCGTTTGTAATTGATCTTTTTGTTTGATTTTATTTTTGGTGAATCAACTTTTTAAATTACATTAACTCATGAATTACATAAAAATCATCATCACGTTTGTTGGAATGTTCCTTACAACAGTGACTTTTTCTCAAAATAAATTAGTCGAATTATACCAAACAGGAACTGCTAATTTTAGCACTGGAAAGTTTGAAAAAGCCATTAAAAATTATACAGAATTACTAAAAATTGTTGATGATTCGTCGCTTCAAAAAACCTGTTATATTAATCGTGGACTTTCCTATGATCGTTTAAGAAAGTACGATTTGGCAATTACTGATTTTACAGAAGCAATTAAACGTGATAGTGCAGATTTGGCTTCTTTTATTGATCGTGGACTTTCAAAAATGCACGCAGGTTATTTAGAGAAAGCTAAAGAAGATTATCAATACGTTGTTACTCAAAACAACAATCATTCTATGATGGAAGCTGCTTTGTATTGGCTTGCCAGAATTCACAGTTCAGAAGGAAATTACGAAGAAGTTGTAAAAAATTGTGATCAATATTTAAAAATTAATCCGAAAGATTACGAAGTGCATTTTATTCGTGGAACGGCAAATGATATGTTGGGTGCTTTTGAAGAATCTATAAAAGATTACACAAAAGTGATCGAACTAAAACCCAATATTAAGGAAGCTTACGCAAATAGAGGAACTGCAAAAATAAATATACTTACTACACGCGGAACAATTACGCCAAGCAAAGAGCAAACCAAAGATGCTTGCATAGATTTGAAAAAAGCATATGAACTAGGTGACAAAGTTATTGAAGATTTAGTTTTTGTGTATTGTGATAATAAATAAAATTTCAATCCATAAAAAAACCCGCCAAACATTAAAAGTTAAGCGGGTTTTGTGATTTCAATATATTTATTTTTTATGTGGAATGGTATCTTTTACATTCTCTTTAATCCATTTTAGACATTCCTGAAACGATTTGAAACAATCTTCTATTGGAATTAAATCTGGAATAATATCAATTCGTTCCATCATGTATTTTGGCTGTTTTGGAATGTTGACAAACAATACTTTTCGTCCTGCACTTTTTAAATCGACTAAAATATCTTCCAATGCATACAATCCAGATTGATCTATATATTGCATTCTTCCCATACGAATAATCACTGTACGAGCCGTATCGGGCAATTGTTTTGCCAACGCTTGAATTTCACTCGTAGAACCAAAGAATAATGGTCCTTTAATGTGTTTAATGAAAACCTCTTCTTTTAAATTTTCAGGGAAGTCAATTTCATCATCCCAAGCTTCTTCTTTTAATGCTTTTACATCAGATCTTCTTGCGGTAATGTCTCCAATTTTCTTCATAAACATTAACGAAGCAATTATCAACCCAATTCCTACAGCGTAAATTAAATCCCAAAAGGTTGACAATCCAAGAACTATTAACATAATTAATACTTCTGAACTTAGTTTTAAAGGTCCTATTTTCATGTCTTTTGGCAAACTCGGAATCGCTTTTAAGCCTTTATAATCCATAACACCAATTCCAACTGTAATTAAAATTCCTGCTAATACGGCTGCCGGAATTTGTGAAGCAATTGGTCCTAAAGCCAATAGAATAACTAACAGTAATACACCTGCAATCATTCCTGATAAGCGTGTTTTTCCTCCAGAATTGATATTTACAACAGTTCTGATTGTTGCTCCTGCACCTGGAATTCCTCCAAATATTGCCGCAATAGAATTTCCAATTCCTTGTCCAACTAATTCCTTGTTTGGTTGGTGTTTTGTTTTGGTCATATTATCCGCTACAACACTTGTTAATAGTGAATCAATAGCTCCTAACAATGCTAAAGTCAATGCAGTAAATATGTATGGCGTAATGCTCCCGAGACTAAAACCAGTAAATATTTCCATATTTGGCATTGGGAAATCTCCTGTAATTGCTTCAATAGGTTGGTATTTTAATTTGAAAAGATACGCTATTCCCGACATGACGACGAGTGCCACCAGCGTACTCGGAACAGCTTTGGTAATCCGTTTAAAGCCGTAAATAATAAAAATAGTTCCGAGCGCCAACATGAGTTCTAGCCAATTGATATTTTTTAGCGCACGTGGCAATACTCTTAAAGCTCCAATAACACCAGAAGCGTTATTATTAGCTAAGGTTTGCGATTTTTCTAAAATATCTTCTTGTGATATTTGTTTTGCGCTTTCAATCGTTTTTCTGAAATCTTCTAATACAAGAATTCCTTCTTCCTGTTCTTTTTTTAATATGTCCTTTAAGATAACCTCTTCTGCTTTTGGCTTAAACTGACTTACATATTCCACATCTGCTTTTGGGTAATATCCGATAGAAGGTAAAATTTGTGTAATCAAAATAATCACACCAATAGCCGTCATAAATCCTGAAACTACAGGATACGGAATGTATTTTATATATTTCCCTAATCCTATTGCACCTAAACCTATTTGGAATATCCCTGCCAAAAGGAAAACGGTTAAAATTGCGGGCATTGCACTTTCTACACTTCCTTTAGTAGCAACAATTCCGGCAATAACTAACATACTTACAGCAGTCATTGGCGCGGTTGGTCCAGAAATTTGTGTGTTGGTTCCTCCAAATAAAGCGGCAAAGAATCCTATAAAAATAGCGCCATATAATCCTGCGCTTGGGCCTAATCCTGAAGAAACTCCGAAAGCTAATGCTAATGGTAAGGCAACAATTCCTGCGGTAATTCCTCCAAAAGCATCGCCTTTGAAATTTGAAAATAATTTTTTCATTCGTTTGGGTTGTGTTTGTTGAGTAGTATACGATTTGCACACCATTTAATGTATGTTGAAATTTTATATTCTTATTGGAATATTTAACAAGACAATTTCGGAGGTGGCGTCAAATGTTCCACATAAGAAGATAGCGGAAATTGATGCGTATTTTTATAGTATTTGTATTCTTGATCTGTACTTATAAATACTTCTACAGAATGTGTTGTTTGCAATTTAATTTCATCTTCAAAATCAATTTCTTTTTCCGTATTTTCTTCTGTGTCAATCTCTATTTGTTCTGTAAGTACGATAGCATCTATATCAAACGAAGATTGAATTTTATTATAAACTAAAAAAGTTACATACGCACACATTCCCACCAAAAGTGAAAATCTAAGTAGTGTATGTGTTTTTGTTTTATTCAAAATAATATATTATAATTCGTTTACGTCTTCTGCGACAATCCAACCTGTTTTTCCATCAATGAGTTGAATTTTTTTCCAACTATCAATGGTATCTAACACCTGAACTTTTGTTCCTTCATGCAATACAAAAACTGCATCACTTCGCAAGTTTGGTTCAGCCTTTACAGTTGTTTCCGTTGCAAATATAATGGCAGGTCTATCTTTTTGAACCTTCCCATATTGTTGATATGCAATTGCAACAGTTCCCAAGATAAAAAGGAAAGTGATAAAACTCACAATAAAATAGATTCTTTTTTTCAAGGTTTGATATGCAAATTGATACAATAAGAATGAAATCACACATAAAAACCCACAAATCACAGCAATCCAAGCCCATTGATTGTACGTAAATGTTCCTGTAATGTTTCCAACAAATTTAGAAAGTTGTGTTTTTGGCAACGCTTCAATCGCGTCAATTGTCATGTTTTTGGCATACGCCAGATTGTTCAAAATATCTGTATCATTCGGCGAAAGCTGTAACGCTTTTTCAAAATAATACACACTTGGACCAATTTCATTTCTTTTGTAATATGCGTTTCCAAGATTGTAATAAATAGCTGCTGAATGGTTTTCTGTTTCCAGAATTGACTTATAATTTACAATCGCTTCTGCATAATTTCCATCATTATACGCTTTATTTGCCGCGTCGAATAATGCTGTATTATCTTGTCCAAAAGCTAGTGCAAAACTAGAAATGAACACGAGAAACATATATGTGATCTTGATTTTCATTTCTTTTTATCGATTTATTTGTTTGTCAATTTGCGAAATAGTTTCCACCGATTTTTCGTAATCTTTCGTAATCGTCACATTAGATGCAGGCGTAAAACGTGCAAATTCGCAACTTTCTAACAATGTTATAAAATCACGAACTGTTTCATCTTTCACATTACGTTCTGTCAATAATTGACTTATTTTTTCTTTGCTAAATTCAGATGTTTCTATGCTAATTTTTGCTCGCAAGTAATTGTGCAAAGCTGGTTCTAACACTTCATAAAATGCTTCTTTATCGCCAAGTTTCTTCTTCGCTTCCGATAAGTATTTCTTCGCCAAACGATTTGCCATCCGTGTTTTACTTCCTTGAATATCATTATCAAACGCTCTCTTTTTTCTTCTAACTAATAATATAATTGGAATAAAAAAGAAAGGAGCAACTAACAATCCGTAAAATAGATTCGATTTAAAGAAATCTTCGGTGGCAATCGGCGTTAAATTTGCGTCTGTTTTTAAAAACTTGAATTGTGAACCAGTAGTTGCAATTGCTTGTTTTTGATTTGTTTCATTAGTGTTTTCGGCAACTATTGTATTTGCTGGACCATTAATCACATTAATAATAATTTCGTCAGAAGCTATTGTTTTATATGTTTTGTCTTTCGGATCAAAATACGAAAATGAAATACTCGGAATTGGATATTTCCCTTTGTATCGCGGCACAACTGTATAACTATCTGAAATTTTCCCTTGCATTCCGCTCAAGCGAGTTGTCACACTTTCGGTGAATTCAGGTTCATACACTTCTAATGAGCTTGGCAAATTGAGTTTTGGTAATTGAAATAATTTTAAGTTTCCTTTTCCTGTCACTTCTACTTTTGCCTGAAGCGACTCATTCGCATCCAATGAAGTTTTGCTTGTGGTTACTTCAAAATCAAAATCACCAACTGCGCCCGAAAAATCTGTGGGTTTTCCAGCTTCTGGCAATGTTTTTACATTAATTGTTCTTTGTGGCGATGATATCGTTTTATGAACCGTTTCGTAACGTCTTCCAAAAACATCTCTACGTTGTGTTGGTACAGAAACTTGCACATCAATAGAAAATGGCTCAATCACTTGTTTTCCGCTTTTCTGTGGATATAACACAAATCGTTTTAATATTACATACGGATACGGTTCGCCTTTATAAGTTCCGTTTTGCGCTTTGAGTTGTGTTTGTATATTTTGACTCCAAAAATTATTAAATTTTGGCTTTCCAAGTTCACTATAATCATTAATAATAATGCCCGATTTTACATATAATTTATAGGAAATTGTGACAGGTTCGTTCAAATACGGATTTCCGTTTGAAACTTCTGTCACCATATGAATTCCTTCAGAAACTGCATATTCTGCATTATTTCCATCTTTTGGTTTGGCAACTGCTTTGACAACTTGAACCGTAACAGGCAAGGTTTTATAAACTTTTCCTTCAATTTCAACCTTTGCTTGCTTTATGGTAAATTTTCCTTCCTTCGTTGGCTGCAAAAAATATGTGTACGTTTTTGAAAACGAGCGTTGTCCGTTGTTCCAAACGTGATTCATAGATTGTACTGGACCTGCAGCAATTCGGAAACCTGTAAATGCTGGTCGCGTAAAATTGTCGCCATCTTCGTTCATTTCAAAATCTACACGCAAACGCTCATTTACGCCCAATTTCTTTTTACTTACTTTAGTTACAAACGTAACCTGCGCAGATACGAAACCTGCGAATAGCAATAAAATAATAGTGGATATGTATACTTTTATTTTCATGTATTGTAACGAACTTTTCTTCGTTTTTTTATATATAATACTATTAGTGTCCGATTATAATTATTTAAAATATCTCAAAGTCCATTTGTAATTGAAGTTTCAGTATTCTACTATACAAATACCGTGCTTTTAAAATTACAATTGGTTATCAGATAGTTATTACAAGGTCTTTGTTCTTGATTCTAAAAGCGTAGCGATCTTGTATCTTTTATCGAACAATATTGATATAATTACCAGTCTTTTTCAGCTTTTATTTTGATGGCTTTTCCTTTTTTCTCATTCAGTTTGTCTTGGGTTTTCTTTTCCGCATTGTTCATTGCTTGTAACAAACTTTTCACTTGTTCAGGCGACAACTGATTTGGTTTTGGCTGTTGTTGTTGCTTATCTTGATCGTCTTTTTGATCCGATTTGTTTTGATCTTTTTTATCGTCTTGCTTATTCTTTTCTTTCTCTTTATCGCCTTCTCCGTCTTTATTTTTGTCGTCCTTTCCGCCTTCGTCTTTCTCCTTATCGCCTTTATCTTCGTTTTTATCTTTCTTGTCTTTGTCGTCTTGATCTTTTTTATCCTGCTCTTTATCTTCTTCCTTTTTGTCCTTGTCTTTTTTGTCTTTGTCGTCCTCTTTCGGAGGATTTTTCTCCAACATGTCTTTGGCTAATGCCAGATTGTAGCGAGTTTCATCGTCTGTTGGATTGTTGCGAAGTGCCATTTTATAAGCTTCTACAGCTTTTGCATATTCTTGTTTTTTCATGAAAATATTTCCCATGTTATGATATGCGCTGTGTTTTTCTGGTTTTGTGAGTGCAACTTCTGAAGCTTGTTTGTATCGGTCAAATGCAGCTTGGTAACTTTCATTTTCGTAATACGCGTTTCCTAAGTTATACTTTGCCGTTGCGTTTTCTCCATCTTTGGAAATTGCTTTTCGGTATTCAGCTTCTGCATCAGCAAAACTATTTTCTTTCAAAGCTTCATTTGCTTTGTATGTGTAATTATTTGATTCTTGTTTGATTTGTTCCGCTTCTTTATTTTGCGCTTGCGCGATAGAAATTGTACACAGTAAAATCAATATGTTTTGTAAGTGCTTCATGATTCTTTTTCATTAAATAAGTTCAACTTTTGCAACCAAGCAGTTTTTCGTTCTAACAAGAAAACATCTAACAGTAATAAGAAGATTCCCAAACCAAGAAACCATTGAAATTGATCTTGATATTCCGAGAATTGTTTTGCTTCAAATTCTGTTTTGTTCATCGTTCCCAATCGGTTTTTGATGAATTCTACTGCTTCTTCCGTTACAGTTCCGTCAACATATTCGCCATTTCCTTCCGAAGCAATGTCTTTCAACGTTTTTTCGTTCAATTTTGTAATGACAACTTCGCCTTGTAAATCTCGTTTGAACGATTCTGTAATTCCTCTTCTTTTGATTGGAATTGGTCCACCTTTTGCCGTTCCAACGCCAATTGTATAGGTTTTTATGCCTTCTTTCGTTGCTTCTTCCGCTAGTTTTCCTGCGCCGCCTGTATGATCTTCTCCATCAGAAATAATGACCAAAACTCTATTGGTTTGTTCTACATCGTCATAATAGGTTTTTGCCAAACGAATTGCATCATCAATCGCTGTTCCTTGCGAAGACAACATATCTGTATTTAGGTTTGCTAAAAACATTTTTGCCGCTGAAAAATCGGTGGTAATTGGCAATTGTGGCACAGCTCTTCCCGCATACGCGATGATTCCGATTCGGTCACTTCCCAAATTATTGATAATTTCAGAAACAATCCGTTTTGCTTTGTCCAATCGGCTTGGCGAAATGTCTTCTGCCAACATACTTTTAGATACATCTACTGCAAAAACAATGTCAACGCCTTCACGTTTTACCGTTTCAAGTTTTGTTCCAATTTTCGGATTTACCAATGCAACAACTAAGGAAGCAATTGCCAAACACCAAATAGTCAACTTCAAAATTGGCTTGAAAATTGATTTTTCTGGACTTAACCGTTCTAGCAATTTTTTGTCGGCAAATTTGCGTTGCGCGCTTCGTTTCCAAAGTTGCAATAATACAAATACCAACACCACAATTGGGATGATAATTAGTAAGTAAAAATATTTTTTTTCTTCTAACATAATTCGTTTTAGATGAAACTTCTAAATAGTGTTTTACGCAATAGTATTTCTATCAATAATAAAATTCCAGCAAATAATACAAATAATCTGAATTTCTCTTCATAGTTTGTATACCGAAATTCTTCTATTTCTGTCTTTTCTAATTTGTTGATTTCTTCATAGATTTCCGCCAGCTTTTCGCTGTTGGTCGCTCTAAAGTATTTTCCGCCTGTTGTGGTTGCAATATTCTTTAGTAATTCTTCATCAATCGTGACTTGCATGTTTCTAAACAAAATGGTTCCATCCGGATTTAACGCCACAGGTGTAGAAGCCATTCCGTTGGTTCCAATACCAATTGTGTACGTTTTGATACCATATTCTACAGCCAATTCCGAAGCAGTTTGCGGCTCAATGAATCCTGTATTGTTCACTCCATCCGTCAATAATATAATGACTTTACTTTTGGCTTTGCTATCTTTTAAACGATTTACGGCTGTTGCTAATCCCATTCCGATTGCGGTTCCGCCTTCCAATTCGCCATGCTTATATTTGATGTCTTTTAATGCATTTTGAATGATATTTTTATCCGTTGTAATTGGTGTTTTGGTAAAACTTTCTCCTGCATACACTACCAATCCTATTCGGTCACTTGGTCTTCCTTCTATAAATTCGGCAGCGACTCTTTTCAGCGCGCTCAATCGGTTTGGTTTTAAATCTCTCGATAACATACTTGCCGAAACATCTATTGCCATTACGATATCAATTCCGTTGTTGGTTTTGATTCGCGAAGAAACTTCTTTGATTTGCGGACGCGCAATTGCTGTAATGATCGCCGCAATTGCCAACATTCGCAACACAAATAATATTGGCTTTAATTTTGGTAAAATACTTGATGTTGCTTTAAAACCTTGCAAGCTTGACATTTTTACAGACGCCAATTGTTTCGGTTTTTTCCAAACATACCAAGCAATTGCTAATGGAATGAACACTAGCAACCAGAAAAATTGTGGATGGGCAAAACTATAATTTTCTAACATCATTTTTGTTCTTCTATTTGCGCTAATGAGTTCATAACTCTATCCAATACTTTTTTCGCTTCTTCGTCTTTATCTGCATATGAAAAACGCAGAATTTGTATGCCAACGCCTTCTTCAAATATGTAAACTGCGTACGCTCTTTTTTGTGATGTTCCTAACGGATTTTCCACATCGTTAAACGTTGCACTTCCGTACATTTTGAGTCCTTTGATTCCACGTGGCGATTCGTACTCATCAAATTTTACAATGATATCTTGTGCGCCAGCTTCTTGCATTTGTCTTAATACTTTTTCAGATATTTTATCTGCTGTAATGTCTGTTTTTTTTGTAAATGTTACTGTTTCCAGATTGATCATAAATGGTGCTAAGTAACTGTTGTACTGAAACATTTGCGAATCGAATTCTGTTTTAATACTGTCAGGCATTTGTATTGGCGAAATCCGTTTCAATACTTTTGGTGTAGCAATGGTAAAACCAGAAGCTCCATATTCACTTGTTACCCATTCTGCTTCCTGTAAATCGTCCATAGAATGACCGATGTACGTGTTTTCTTTTACGTATGTTAAGGTTGCATAACCGATGAGTCCGCCAAAAACAATAATCATGGCACCAATTCCGATCAGTGCATTTCTGAAACGACGTTTTTTACGTTGTTCTTCAAGCAATCGCAATTTATATTCTTCATCTTTTCGTAATTCTTCTTGCGAGATTTCTGGAATCGCCTCTTTGGTTTCTACTACAATATGTTCGACCAAATTACGATCGGCTTGCACCACCGAATCATCAGGTTTTGATTTTGCAAACTTTACCAAATCGGCAGTTTGCAATACGTTTTTTAGACTTTTTATCGTTTCTTCTTTTAAGTCTAAATATCCTGCTTTTTTCTGTGCTTCTATTTTTCGGATGAGTTCTTCCGTTGTACTTTCTAAAGCATCAATCCGAACTTCTTCTTCAATGTATTGACGTACAATATTTGTCAATTCTGAATAGTAATCTTTATATTCTGATTTTAGTAATAAGGTAGAATTGTCAAGCTCATTCAATTGTAATAAAGCTCTATCATATGCTGGAATTTCCGCTTTTTTCTTCTTTTCTTTTTTCGCTTTTAGCTGAAATACAAAGTAGTAGAAATACAACCCGAATGCTAGCAATAATCCTAAAACAAGTAATAGATAAACCCACCAATTGCTATTCCCTTTTTCAACAGAAACGATTGATTTTATTTTATACATTTTCTGCTTCAACGTATCGACAGCAACATCCGCCACAGCGATCCGAATAGAATCTGTAAAGAAAGGTTTCTCGTTAATGAGTATTTTTTGCTTCGGAATGAAATACACGCCTGAATCAAATTGCGTTAATCCATATTGCTTTATCAAATTGTACTTCCCGTCTTTTTTTATCGTGTCAACTTTGTATGATTCCAACAATTCCAACGGTGAAAAAAGCGTGTTTCCTTCAGGAAAAATAATGCTTGCCGTAGAATCTGCTTCAACTGAAATGGAAAGTTTTATTTCTTCTCCAATTTTTATTTTAGTTAAATCAACACTTGCATTGGTTTTTTGCGCAAATGAATAGCTAGTTACTAGAAAAAAGCAAACCATCAAAAAGCTGCTCATTCGTAGGAATGAATTTTTTGTGCTAGCTTGTGCTTTTGTATTCATGATTTTTAATTCGTTATTCATCATTCGTTTAGCCTCTTCTTTTAAAATAGCCTAATAGTTTTTTCACGTAACTTTCGTCAACTCGTGTACTTAATGCGCCTGCGCCACTTCTTGAAAATAATTCTTGAAAGTAGTTTACTTTGCTTTGATAGAATTTTGTATAGTTGGTTCGTACCGTTTTTGAACTTGTATTGACTAACATGGTTTCGCCTGTTTCGGAATCTTCCATTTGCACCATTCCTAAGTTTGGAATTTCCTCTTCGCGTTTGTCATAGATTCTGATTCCCGTAAGATCATGTCGTTTTGCCGAAATTTTTAAAGTTTGTTCGTATTCATCTGCAATAAAATCTGAAAGCATAAATACGATTGCTTTTTTCTTCATTACGCTCGACAAGAATTTTAGTGCTTGCGAAATGTCTGTTTTGGTACTTTTCGGTGTAAATTCTAACAGTTCACGAATAATGCGCAATACATGTGATTTTCCTTTTTTCGGCGGAATGTATAATTCAATTTCGTCTGAAAATAGAATCAGTCCGACTTTATCATTGTTTTGCATTGCTGAAAACGCCAACGTTGCCGAAATTTCTGTGATTGTTTCGTTTTTAAATTGCGTATTCGTTCCAAATAATTCTGAACCAGAAACATCAACCATTAACATCATTGTCAATTCGCGTTCTTCTTCAAAAACTTTTATAAACGGTTCGTTATAACGCGCGGTTACATTCCAATCAATATTTCGTACATCGTCACCAAATTGATACTGACGCACTTCGCTAAACGTCATACCTCTTCCTTTGAAGGTAGAATGATATTCTCCTCCAAAAATATGATCGCTCAATCGGCGCGTTTTGATTTCTATTTTTCGTACTTTTTTAAGTAACTCTTTCGTATCCATTGTTCAGCTTGCTGGACATTCCGCACTTGATGCGGAATCTATTTGAAATATTAAATTTAGTTTGTGTGTTCAATGATTAATTAGAGTAAAAAAACTCATAACTCACTACTAACAACTCATAACTCATTTACGGTACTTCAATTTCGTTTACAATCTTATTGATAATATCTTCGGAAGTAATATTTTCTGCTTCAGCTTCATACGTAATTCCGATTCTGTGACGCAATACATCGTGTACAACGGCGCGCACATCTTCAGGAACTACATAACCTCTTCGTTTGATGAATGCATAACATTTTGCCGCGTTTGCTAAGTTGATACTTCCACGAGGCGACGCTCCAAAACTGATTAATGGTGTTAAGTCTGCTAGTTTGTATTTTTCTGGATAGCGAGTTGCAAAAATGATGTCCAAAATATATTTTTCAATCTTTTCGTCCATGTACACATCTTTTACAGCTTCTTGCGCTCTCAAAATTTGTTCTACAGAAATGACTGGATTTACTTTTTCAAAATCTCCTTTTAGATTTGCACGCATAATCAATTGTTCTTCATCCATTTTTGGATAACTGATCACGGTTTTTAGCATGAATCTATCCACTTGCGCTTCTGGTAATGGATACGTTCCTTCTTGCTCCACAGGATTTTGTGTTGCCATTACTAAGAAAGGTTTGTCCAAAATAAAAGTGGTATCACCAATAGTAACTTGCTTTTCTTGCATTGCTTCTAATAATGCCGATTGCACTTTAGCTGGCGCACGGTTTATTTCATCTGCCAAGACAAAGTTTGCAAAAATCGGTCCTTTTCGGATAGAGAAATCATTCTCTTTCATGTTGTAAATCATAGTTCCGACAACATCGGCTGGTAATAAATCGGGCGTAAATTGAATTCTGCTAAAACTTCCTTGTACAGCTTGACTCAACGTGTTAATCACTAATGTTTTTGCCAATCCAGGAACTCCTTCTAAAAGAATGTGTCCTTTTCCGAGCAAACCAATTAATAAACGTTCTACCATGTGCTTTTGACCTACGATTACTTTGTTGATTTCCATCGTTAGCAAATCGATAAATGCACTTTCTCTTTCTATCTTTTCGTTAATAGCTTTAATGTCTATTGTTTCTTCCATTTGGGTACTTTTTTGTGGCGTGAATTTACTTATCACTTTTAAACGATGCAAATTGTTAAAATTATTCGTTTATTGCTGTTAATAATTGGTTAAAATATTAAGGATATTTATATATTGAAGCCTTTAAAACCCAAAACAACAGTTGAAATCTAACGATCTCATTTTTTTGTTGATAACTCAAGCAGATACACTTTCTGGTTTTACAGATTGTATTGCCTTTTTTTGAATATTATTTTATGGAATTATCAGTACTAGATTATAGCCTTATTATTGGATTTTTCGTCATTGTTTTAGGGATTGGAATATACGTATCCAAAACGTCAGGAAAAAACACAACCGAATATTTTTTATCAGGAAGAAATATGCCGTGGTGGATTTTAGGTGTTTCTATGGTTGCGACTACTTTTTCAACCGATACACCAAACTTTGTAACCGATATTGTCCGAAAAGATGGAGTTTCGTCCAATTGGATGTGGTGGGCTTTTTTAATTACAGGTTTATTGACGGTTTTTGTGTATGCAAAACTCTGGCGAAAATCGAATGTTTCTACAGATATTGAATTTTATGAATTACGCTACGGCGGAAAACCCGCAAAGTTTCTCAGAGGATTTAGAGCTGTATATTTAGGTGTTGTATTTAATGTATTTGCAATGGCTGGAGTTACGCTTGCCGCGATAAAAATTGGTGGAGTTATGCTCGGATTGCAACCAATAGAAACTATATTATATGCAGGAACTATTACCGTAATATTCAGCGCAATTGGTGGATTTAAAGGTGTTGTATATACAGATTTTCTATTGTTTTTTGTCGCAATGGCTGGTGCAATTGGTGCAGCATATTATTGCGTGAACCTTCCAGAAGTTGGCGGAATTCAAAATTTAATTTCACATGAAAATGTAGCCGATAAGATTAATATTTTTCCAGATTTTAGTAATAAAGAAATATTGATTACACTGATTGTTATTCCGCTTGCTGTACAATGGTGGAGTTCTTGGTTTCCGGGTGCAGAACCTGGCGGCGGCGGATATATTGCGCAACGAATGTTAGCCGCAAAAGATGAAAATCATGCGATTGGCGCAACATTTTTCTTCAATATTATGCATTATGCATTACGTCCGTGGCCTTGGATTTTAGTTGCATTGGCTTCGTTGGTCGTTTTTCCAGATATTGCAAGCATTCAACAAGCATTTCCAAATATTCCTGCGGATAAGTTAGGACACGATTTAGCATATTCTGCAATGTTAACAAAGTTACCAAGCGGATTGTTAGGTTTGGTACTCGCTTCGTTAGTTGCGGCGTATATGTCAACAATTTCGACACACTTAAATTGGGGATCATCCTATATTGTGAATGATTTTTACAAACAAACTATTAATAAAGATGCTTCTGAAAGAGAATTGGTAAATGTTGGACGAATTTCCACAGTTGTATTAATGGTTTTAAGTGCAATTTTTGCGCTATTTCTACAAAATGCAAGTCAACTTTTTAACATCATTATTATGTTTGGCGCAGGAACTGGATTGATTTTTATTTTAAGATGGTTTTGGTGGCGAATCAATGCTTGGAGCGAAATTTCAGCAATGGTAGCTTCTGGCGTAATTTCTTTTTTGTTTAAATTGACTGTTGTCGGAGACATTTTATTCACACATAAAGATTTAGATGGAACTACGATTGAAGGTTTGATGCCGAGTTATGCACAATTTCCACTTGTAGTATTGATTACAACGATTATTTGGGTTGCAGTTACCTTTTTGACACAACCTGAAACAGAAGAAACTTTATTCAACTTTTATAAAAAAATACAACCTGGCGGACCTGGCTGGAAAAAAACACTTGCTGATGCGGAAGAAGCAAATGTTGAAATTGTAACCGACAAACAACCTTGGAATGTTCCTTCTGGAATTTTAGCAATGCTTGTCGCAATGATCTTTATTTACAGTATTATGTTTGCCACAGGATATTGGATTTATGGTGATTATAACTATGCAATTTCATTGACAATTGTTGTGATTACTTCAGGATTTATTCTAATACGACTTTGGAAGAAGATAAAAGCGAATGTTTTTTAGGAGACGCGCTTCGCTTTTGGAAACGGCTTTGCCTTTAGTATTGCTAGCGCTCTTGGAAACGCTTTGCTGTTGGATCGCTTCGTTTTTTAGATTTTTGAAAAGTTCGTCATTCTATACTTGATGCTAGACCAAGTTTTTAATTTGTGCCGATAAACAAGCTAAAAAAATCTCGATAGAATTTTTCTTGAAACGTAATTGCGAAAGAAGTATGACTGAAGCAATCTGTTAATCGAGAAGTAGATTGCTTCGTGCCTCGCAATGACGTAATTTTATATACATCTATGGATTGATTTTATAATTTATACTAATCCAAAAAGTCTAACACTTCTAACTTTCCAACAAGTCCAGGAATCTAACATGTCTAAAAATCCAAACAGTCTAAGCTAGTCTAATTGAACAATTTCGTATTTTTACCATAAAATTAATAGACTTTGAATTCAAATTATTCTAGAATTATTGCCGGAACCATGACTTGGGGAAGTTGGGGAAAAAAACTTTCTACTTCTCAAATGATTGACCTTGTTCAACATTGTATCACTTCAGGAGTTACAACGTTTGATCACGCAGATATTTATGGCGGTTATACTACGGAAGCTGACTTTGGAAAAGCATTCGCGCAAAGCGGAATTGATCGCGAAAGCATACAAATGATTTCTAAATGTGGAATTCAATTGCAAGCTGAAACGCGTCAAAATACAATCAAACATTATGAATATTCATCGGATTATATTATTTCGTCGGTGGAAACTTCCTTAAAATATTTACAAACCGATTATTTGGATTTGTTGTTATTGCACAGACCAAGTCCGTTGATGCGTCCTAACGAAATTGCCAAAGCGATTGATCAGTTACAACTCCAAGGAAAGATTAAGAATTTTGGAGTTTCTAATTTTACGCCTTCGCAATTGACAATGATTGGTGCAAAAAGTGTCATTAAAGCAAATCAAATTCAGTTTTCATTGACCGATTTTGACGCCATGCACAACGGAACACTCGATGATATGATTACAAATGCTATTCTTCCAATGGCTTGGCAACCTTTAGGAACTATTTTCCGAGAAAAAAATGAGCAAACTATCCGAATTCACAAAGCATTGGAAACATTAACTGGAAAATATAATGCTACTAAAGACCAATTGGTGTTGGCTTGGATTTTAAAACATCCGTCTGGAATTCATCCTGTGATTGGAACTACAACGCCTGAGCGAATTACGAATGCAGTGAAAGCGTTGGAAATTGAGCTGTCGCTAGAAGATTGGTTTTTATTGTTGACTGAAAGTCAAGGGCATGAAGTCCCTTGAAAAGTAGTGAGATTTTAGATATTAGTATTGAGTTTAATTAAAATAGATTCCCACTTTCGTGGGAAATGAATATGAAAAAAACAGCTTTTATTACAGGTGCGACAAGTGGAATTGGGCGTGAGATTGCACGCGAATTCGCAAAACATAACATACGTTTGATTCTTTGCGGACGCAGACAAGATCGTTTGGACGAATTGCAAAAAGAATTGAGTTCAAAAACAGAAGTTCACACACTAAATTTTGATGTGCGCGATAAAGAAAATGTTTTAAAAGCAGTAGCTTCTTTACCAGAAAACTTCAAAAAGATTGATATTTTGATCAATAATGCTGGAAATGCACATGGTTTAGATCCGATTCAGACAGGAAATTTGGACGATTGGGACGCAATGTTGGATATTAATGTGAAAGGATTGTTATATGTGAGCAAAGCAATTATTCCGCAAATGGTTGCACGAGAATCTGGTCATATTTTGAATATTGGTTCTACGGCTGGAAAAGAAGTGTATCCGAATGGAAATGTGTATTGCGCCAGTAAACACGCAGTTGACGCACTGAATCAAGGAATGCGAATGGACTTACATGCACACGGAATTCGCGTTGGCGCTATTAATCCAGGATTGGTAGAAACTGAGTTTAGTGATGTGCGTTTTAAAGGTGATTCGGCGCGTGCTGAGAAAGCCTATCAAGGTTACCAACCGTTAACACCACAAGATGTTGCTGAGATTGCGTATTTTGTTGTGTCGCGTCCTGCGCATGTAAATATTGCCGATTTAATTGTGATGTGTACAGCACAAGCTTCGAATACGATTTTGAATAAAAATTAGAATTATGAATATCCCGTTAAACGAATTTGAACAACATATTAGTGAAACAATACTAAAAAGAGGTTACAACTATTATGTTAACGGACATGTGCAACCGCTGGAATTTATAGATAATCACACTATAGAAACTATTGTAAATGGTTCTGAAGATTATAATGTAAAGCTACATCTTGAAAAAGAGATTATAAAAGATGTTTTTTGCGATTGCCCTTACGATCAAGGCGTTTTTTGCAAACATATTGTGGCATCTTTACTTGAATTGCAATCTGACGCTATGAATCTTACTAAAGAAAAGCCAAAAAAGGAAAGAAAAAAAAGAGGTAAAAACATAGTTACTCAAATTAAAGAGATTCTCAATGCGCTTACTGAAAAAGAATTGTATGATTTAGTACTAGAAACAGCAAAAGAAAACAAAGAGTTTCGCAATAGTATTATTTCTAAACATGCATTAAAAAATGATACTGTTGATCTAAGTACATACGAAAGAATTATAAAAGATTTAATCCGAACTCATAAAGGCAGATATGGATATATTGAATACAGAAGTGCTACAAAAATCGGAAATGAAGTTTATAAGTTTATAGAGCAAGCTGCGCAATTTCTTGAGGAAGAAAAATATGAAAACACCAGTATTATTTGTCAAGCAATTATAAATGTAATGATTCCAGGGTTGCATGAAGTTGATGATTCGTCAGGAGTATTTCATTCTCGAATAGATGATGCTTTGGAATTGCTGTCTCAAATAAATGTAAAGAAAATAGATGAAAAATTTAGAACTACACTTTTCAAATACTTAACACAAGCTTCTAAAAAAGAAGCTTTTTATGGTTGGGGATATGAAGAGATTTTCATTGACATTGCTGTGGAATTAATTAAAACTAATGACGAAAGAAAAATACTAGAAGCTGCCATAAAATACAATATGAAAGATCAATACGATATTGAAAGATATACGATGGTATTGTATAAAATTATTAAAAAAATAGATGGAGAAGCAGCAGGAAATAACTATTTACAAGAGCACATTTTGCTTCCTGAATTTAGAGAAATTATTGTAAAAGATTTAATTGTTCAAAAAGAGTATAAAAAAGCAAAATCTATTTTATTAGAAGGAATTCAAATCAATAAAGAACAAAGAAGAATTGTTCATAATTGGAAAGAACAATTAGTAGTTATTGCACAAACAGAAAATAATAGAAGTGATATTCTAAAATGGGCAAGAGAATTATATATAAAACACTCTGATCATAAAAAACAGTATTCTGTGCTAAAATCACAATATGCTTCAGAAGATTGGCAAGTTGAAGTAAATGCGTTAATTGTAGCATTAGAAAAAGAATCTCGTAATTCTTCCTCAGAAATTTGTAGAGTTTTAAATATAGAAAATAGAATAGATGACTTGTATAAATACATCATATTCCAAAAAACATCTAATTTTTATTTTCATACACATATTAACTTACTTCAATCTTTTGAATCATCTTTAAAAGAAGAATATAGCGCAGAAATAATACATGAATATACCGAACATGTATATGATAATTTGCAACGTAATACTGGTAGAACTCATTACAAAGACGCTTGTAAAATGATCTTGAAAATCAAAAACCTTAAAGGTGATGTCAAAACTATTGCAGCAAACCTGAGAGATTTGCATAAAAGAAAACCTGCCTTATTAGATGAGTTATCTAAAATATATTTATGAAAAATGAGTTGCATCAATCGTGGTTGAATTTATCATCGAAATATACCGATGATGATTTATTATTGAATGAACTTTGGATTGAAATACATGAAAAATATACTTCTAAAAAACGTCACTATCACAACTTGAATCATCTTGATTATATGTTTCAATTAGCAACAAACGATCAAGCTGATTTGGAAGATTATGACACAGTACAATTCGCCATTTGGTATCACGATGTTATTTATAATTCAGTGAAAAGTACTAATGAATTGAAAAGTGCAACATTCGCGCGAAAGCGATTAATAAAACTTCAGTTTGATCCAAAAAGGATAGAAAACTGTGCAAATTTGATCATTTCTACAAAAAAACACGAAGTCATAAATGCTCAAAATCAAGATAATGCCTATCTTTTGGACTGGGATTTGGCAATTTTAGGAACAACTTGGGAAACGTATGAAAAGTACACTCAAAAAATTAGAGCAGAATATTCCATGTTTCCAGATTTTATGTATACTAAAGGAAGAAAAAAAGTATTGCAGCATTTTCTAGAACGTCCACGAATTTATTACACGGAGAAATACCATGATTTATGGGAAGCTTTCGCTAGAAAAAACATTCAAAAAGAACTTACTTCGCTATTATGATTAACAAACGTCTTTTGATTAAAAATTTGCTCGCGCACAACGACGAGAATAGTTTTTATGACAAAAAGCGAAAGTTGAATATTGATGAAAAAGAAGGAAAAGCAAAGTTTTTGAAACATATTTGTGCGCTTTCTAACAGCAATCCGAAAAACAATTCGTTCATCGTAATTGGTGTGGAAGATGAAGATAATCAAATTGTTGGCGTAGATTTTTTTGACGATAGCAAGATTCAGAATTTAATAAATGCTTATTTGGCAAATCCACCGATTGTGCAATATGAAAATATTTACTTTCCACATTTACCAAAAGGAAAAGTAGTGGGTTTGGTTACGATTAGACCAATTGACAAGATTACGTCACTTCGAAAAAATATTTGGAAATATTATGGCGGTTCTGTTTTTCTGCGTGATGGAAGCATTTCCATGCCAAAAGTGTTTGATATTGAGATTAAAGATGTGAATTCTGGAATCGTTGCTCAGATTGAAAAAAGTGCGCAAAATAATATTAAATTAACACTTGATAGCGTAATTAATTTCATCAACAACGAGCACAAAAATTTAGACTCATATTACCAAGTTTTTAAGGAACAATTTATAGTTTGTTGGGCAGGAATTAAACAGAAAAATAAAGACAAAATTTTTTATTCCAGAGTTGATATTGAGTTAGTTAATGAACAAGTAAAGCTGTTTTATTCCACGTTAGATCAAGTAGAAATCACGTATACCGAAGACGATTTTACTATTGTCGAATATGTTCCGTTAGGATTACAAAACAGATACAAATATTATCCGCTTGAAAAAGTCACAATTACATTTCAACCTAACGGAATGTATAATTTAGAAAGCAATTTGATTTTTGAAGCACCAGAATTTGACAAAAAAACTTTGCATCATATTTACAATACCAACAACGCAATTCTAGAAAAATTAACCAAAAATATTCCGATCAACGAAAGTGAACATCACGATTTACGTAATCTTCCTGCGACGTATATGGTTTGCTATTTGAATGGTTTTCATGAAGCAAAAGACAAATTGGATGAAGCAAAACCACTTTTAAGAAACTACGACATCGATGTTTACGAATCGTACAAAGCCACCATTCGAATTTTAAGGAAGATAAAGTATAGTTAATTACAGAATTAATTCTTCCATAGTATCATTCCGCAAACCTTCTGTTTTTCTTTAATTTTTAAACTATTTTAGCAAAAAAATAACAGATGAGAACACTTACCATTGGAGATATTCATGGAGGATTTAAAGCCTTAATACAAGTGCTAAAACGCGCCAATGTAACTCCAAATGACACCTTAATTTTTATGGGCGATTATGTTGATGGTTGGAGCGAATCTGCTGAATTAGTCGAATTTTTAATTGATTTAAACACAAAGCAAAAATGTGTTTTCATTCGTGGAAATCATGATGTTTGGTGTCATGAATGGTTATTAGACAGTCATGTAAACGATATTTGGTACGCGCATGGCGGAAAAGAAACGTTGGAAAGTTATGAGCGTATTTCTTATGATAAACAACAACATTTAGAATTCTATGAAAATCTAGAAAATTATTATATTGACGATCAAAATAGATTGTTTATTCATGCAGGATTTACTTCTATGCATGGCGTAACGAAAGAGTTTTATCCGAAGAATTTTTATTTTGATAGAACACTGATTGAATCTGCAATATTAGCCGAACAAATAGGTATTGAAAAATTAATCGGCACCAAATACGCGCCAAAACGATTGAACCATTACAAAGAAATTTATGTTGGACATACGCCTACTATCAATTATGATTGTGATGTACCGATGAAAGCAACTAATTTATGGGATGTAGATACTGGCGCGGCATTTACAGGAAAACTCTCCATCATGGATATTGATACGAAAGAGTTTTGGCAAAGTGATCCGCTTCCAACATTATATCCAACTGAAAAAGGTCGTAATAAATGATACCACAAAAAAAATTACAAAGAGGAATGTCCGTTAGAAGAGGAAACAAAAAGATTCCTAATAATGATTTTAAAAATAGATAAGTTGCTGAAATATAAATAATTACAATAAATTCGAATAACTATTTCAAAAGCATAATAAGATGTTAATTCTTTCAAAACCGTAATTATTTTGAATATTTAGTAGTACTTTTGCAAAATATTAAATACCCATCAATGTCTATAAAAAATATACGTTTAGAAGTTATGCAAACCATCGAAAAAGAAATTGATGGTTACATGGATAAGTATCTAATTCCACCTGAAAAAATATGGCAACCGACGGATTTTTTACCTAATTCTCAAAAAGATACTTTTTTTGATGAAGTGCATCAAATACGAGAAGAATCTAAAGAATTAGGATATGACTTTTGGGTTGTATTAGTTGGTGATACGATTACGGAAGAAGCTTTGCCAACGTATGAATCGTGGTTAATGGATGTTGAAGGAATAAATCAGCATGGAAAAGGCGTAAACAATGGTTGGGCAAAATGGATTCGTAATTGGACAGCAGAAGAAAATCGTCATGGAGATGTGTTGAGTAAATATTTATATTTATCTGGCCGTGTAAATATGCGTGAAATAGAAATTACAACGCAACATATGATTAGCGATGGATTTGATATTGGAACCGCAAATGATCCGTACCGTAATTTTATATATACAAGTTTTCAAGAGTTAGCAACTAATGTTTCTCACAAACGTGTTGGACAACTCGCAAAGAAAAAAGGAAATGTCTTGCTTGGAAAGATGTGTAATATTATTGCTGGTGACGAAATGAGACACCATTTGGCATATAGAGAGTTTGTAAAAACGATCTTAAATTATGATCCAAGTGAAATGATGTTGGCGTTTGAAGATATGATGCGTAAAAAGATTGTAATGCCAGCGCTGTTTCTCAGAGAATCTGGAACAGTAATCGGTAGTGCGTTTGAAAACTTTTCAAATGCAGCACAACGTTTAGGCGTATACACAACACATGATTATATTGATATCCTAAGAAAGTTGAATGCATATTGGGAAATTGATAAGTTAACTGGATTGACCGCTTCCGCAGAAAAAGCTCGTGATTACGTAATGAGATTACCAGATCGTATGGCGCGTATTGCAGATCGTGTTACGATTCCTGAAGATATTACACGATTCAAATGGGTTGAAGCGAATGGAATGCTTTGATTTTAGATCGCTGCGCTGTTAGACCGCTTACGCTGTTAGATGTTAGAACGCTTCGCTTTTAGATTGCTTACTCTTGCTTGAATTCTAAACGTTTTGACTCAAATTACTGAAAGGTCACTTCGAGTAATTTTCGATAGAAAATTGTATCGAGAAGTACTTTGAAATATTGAAGTAACTTGCTAGAAACAAAGTGTCATACAATTTACTAACCAAAAAACTTTTAAATTTTACATTTAGTATTTTATATTTTGCGGTTCAAAAGTGTTCTCGGCTTTAGTTTATCTTGAGCGATAGTCGAAAGGCTAGAACTGACAACTTTGGAATTAAAAATAAAGTGCGTCAAGCTGAACTTTTACACTGAGCTTGTCGAAGTGTGATTCAGTTTCTCATAACAGTAAGCCAATATTTTCAAATTAATAAATTTTCAAATCATCAAATTAAAATATAAAAAAATCCGCTTCGTAAAAAGCGGATTTTTTATTTTTTGTTTCAATATATTGATTACAAATCAAACTTAATTCCTTGCGCTAATGGCAATTCAGTAGTATAATTGATTGTATTTGTTTGTCTACGCATGTATACTTTCCAAGCATCAGATCCAGACTCGCGTCCGCCACCTGTATCTTTTTCTCCACCGAAAGCTCCACCAATTTCCGCTCCAGAAGTTCCAATATTTACATTGGCAATTCCACAGTCAGAACCTTGTACAGACAAGAAATGTTCTGCTTCACGTAAGTTGTTTGTCATAATTGCAGACGATAAACCTTGTGCAACTCCGTTTTGAGCGTCTAAAGCATTTGTTACATCACCAGAATATTTTAATAAATATAAAACTGGAGCAAATGTTTCGTGTTGAACAATTTTGAATGAATTTTTTGCTTCTGCAATTGCAGGTTTTACATAACAGCCACTTTCGTAACCTTCGCCGGATAAAACGCCACCTTCAACAATAATTTTTCCACCTTCTTCAACAACTTTCGTTAACGCAGCTTGATAACCTTTTACAGCATCTTTGTCAATAACTGGTCCAACATGATTGTTTTCATCTAATGGATTTCCAATACGTAATTGTCCGTAAGCTTTCACGATTGCATCTTTTACTTTATCGTAAATAGAATCATGAATAATTAATCTACGTGTTGATGTACAACGTTGTCCAGCCGTTCCAACAGCTCCAAAAACAGCTCCGATAACGGTCATTTTTATATCTGCATCTGGCGTCACAATAATTGCGTTGTTTCCACCTAATTCAAGTAAAGTCTTTCCTAAACGTCCTGCAACTTCTTTCGCTACAATTTTACCCATTCGCGTTGATCCTGTTGCAGATACTAACGGAATACGAGTGTCTTTAGACATCAACTCTCCTACTTTATAATCTCCATTTATTAAACAACAAATTCCTTCTGGTAAATCGTTTGCTGCAAAAACTTCTGCTGCTATATTTTGACAAGCTACGCCACACATTGGTGTCTTTTCAGATGGTTTCCACACACAAACATCACCACAAATCCAAGCCAATGCTGTATTCCAAGCCCAAACGGCAACTGGAAAGTTGAATGCCGAAATAATTCCGACAACTCCTAATGGATGGTATTGTTCGTACATTCTGTGTCCTGGACGTTCCGAATGCATGGTAAGTCCGTGAAGCTGACGCGACAATCCAACTGCGAAATCACAGATGTCAATCATTTCTTGTACTTCACCTAAACCTTCTTGGTATGATTTCCCCATTTCATAAGAAACCAATTTTCCCAAAGCTTCTTTTTTCTCTCTTAATTTATCTCCGAACTGACGCACAATTTCACCGCGTAATGGCGCTGGCATTGTTCTCCAAGTTTGAAAAGCTGCCGTTGCAGTTGTCATTACTTTTTCGTAATCTTCTTTTGTAGTAGATTTTACTTTTCCAATCAATTTTCCATCTACTGGAGAATAAGATTCAATGATTTCTCCATTAGAGAAGTTATTTGAACCTGTTGATGTTCCTTCGTTTATATCTTTTAAGCCTAGTGTTGCTAACGCTTCTTTGATTCCAAAATCAGTAGTAACTGCTCCCATGTATTTATAACTTTTTTAAATTCTTTTGTTAAATTTCTGCAAAGATAGCACAATTCTAGCAATCTTCATCTGCAATAAATCGTTTATCATTCCAGCTTTAGAATGGTATAATAGTACTGTGCACGAAGATATTTTTGATTTTTTATACTATCAATCCAATAACTTTTTCGCTCCTTATGTAACCGTAATTCTGTCTTTTTTTCGTGACTTATATTTTTTATCTGACTGTATGTAGTTCCGTGTTTTACCAAGTTTTCTTTTAACAGGAATGTTTCTGTGTCAAAATAATACCACCATTTTGTTGCGCTATTTGGATATTCAACTTTAATTTTAAACGCTTCACTTCCATCTTCTAACCTAACTTTTCCTTCTAATTTTAATGAAGCTTCATCTGCCAACAATTTATACGGTTGCCACAAAACATATTGTGCTCCAGTAATTTCTTTGTGCGCTTTTTCAATAGTTTCTAAATTGGTTTGTTTTTGTTGATTGAAGAATAAAGATGTTTCCGTTCCATCAAAAACAATACGTTTTTGTATTCCCTTTTCTTTCCAATCAACTTTCGAAGTGAATTTAGGTCGTAAGATATTATGAAACAATTGCTTTTTTTGGCTCTCTATCTTTCCTGAACTATCGTATAAAATGGTTGTTTTCTCATAGATTAACGTTTTAGGCAGTTCCCAATTCGCTATTCCTCCATGTGCTTCTTCCAAAGATGTATTAACAATCATTTCAGCAGTACGTTTGGATTCGCATGACAATGCAAGAAATCCAAAAATTACACCTAAAAAAACACTTTTAATCTTCATCTGCGGTAAATCGTTTGTCAACTGGCATTACGGTTCCGCAATTGTCACAGGTTCGAAGTTCTTTAGAAGCATAAAAATCTTTAAAATGTCCTAAAAAATCTTTTTCAACATCAATCAATGGAAACTTTACTTCATGCAATTGATGATTACAATTGTCACAATACCATTGCAAACCGTCCATTAAATCGGTTCCTTTTCGTTTGCGCTCAACAACCAATCCGATAGAATTTTCAAAACGAACTGGCGAATGTGGCACACAAGCAGGATGCAAATACATATCGCCTGGTCCTAACTTCATGGTTTTCTTTTCGCCATCTTCTTGAATATGAACTTCAATATTTCCTTCTAATTGAAAAAATAATTCTTCGGTTTCATTAAAGTGATAATCCTTTCGTGCGTTTGGTCCGCCAACAATCATTACAATATAATCGCCTGCGTCTTTATACAAGTTTTTATTTGCTACTGGTGGTTTTAATAAGTCTCTATTTTCTTCAATCCATTGATTGAGATTAAACGGTTTTTGTATTGCCATTATAGTTTGAAATTTAGACTTTAAAATTACGATTTTTTAGCGATCCTTAATCATTTTAAATCAGGCAAAACCGTAAGTTACTGACACATAAGTGTTAAGTAAGGTAAAACCGTACTTAACCAACTGCATTTTTCTTTATCTTTTTAAACTAATCAAATTAAAACTTATCATGAAAAAAAAGAAACTTAGTAAAAAGCTAGATTTAAGGAAGAAAGAAATTTCAAGCCTTTCAAGTATACATGGAGGTATTGTTCCAGTAAGAGTTGCAATAAATCCTAAATCAAATGACGCTAGATGTTTTAGTAGAATAGATACTTGCTTGTGCATGACTGTAGGTGCATGTGCTTCTGTTGAAGCTGCTTGTCCTGTTTAAATAAAATTAAAAATAGAATATCATGAAAAAAAAGAAATTAAAATCATTATCGCTCAAAAAATCTTCCATTTCTAACTTAAATGGTGGTGCTCAAAATGCAGCGAGACCTATTCAGCTTACTAGAAATTTAGAAGAATGTGTATATACAAATGATATATACGAATGTACTTGGTATAGCGAATTATATTCGGCTTGTGAATGTGAACCTTCTTGGGATTTAGGATGTCAACTATCTGTTGATAGACCATGTGACATATTATAAAAAGCTAGATTTTAAAACTCTAAAAAGCTTCAAAAGTAGTTACTTTTGAAGCTTTTTTTATGCAATCACTTCTAAATAAAAATCTGAAAAACAACAGCTATTCCATTTGAATTTATGTAATTTAAGGCACTAATCAATTTTACATTCTTATGAAAAAAAAGAAAATCATTAAAAAGTTATCATTAGGGAAAAATCAAATTTCTAACCTTGGAAATGTAAAAGGTGGCGCGCCAGCGCAATCATACATTACTTGTGAAACCTGTGCTATTGGCGGTGGTTGCGGATTTCTTACTGAAGAAGCATTAACTTGTTTTCGTGTCAGTGAAGCAAATACTGCATGTACGTGCCAATCAAAGGAGGTTCACGGATGTGTTAAATAATCACTTTCTAAACAATGTATTCCTTTAAATTACTAAAGCACTTAAAACTACTTAAGTTTTAAGTGCTTTTTTATGCTTAAAAAGCTGTATTTTTAAATGTTAACTAATTAAAAAATATTTATGAGAGTTTATGTCTTTTTTACAACAGTTTTATTATTATTATTATTGACGAGTTGTGTAGAAACCTCAACAAAAAAGGAAGTTAAAAGTTCTAACCCTTCGCAAAATAACTTCGGCTTGGTCATTCATGGCGGCGCTGGAACGATTTTAAAAAAGAATCTAACTCCTGAACTAGAAGCACAATACAAAGAAACATTAGAAAAAGCAGCTAGAAAAGGCTACGAAATTTTACAAAATGGCGGTACAAGTTTAGATGCCGTAGAACAAACCATTCATATCTTAGAAAACTCGCCATTATTCAACGCGGGAAAAGGTGCAGTATTTGCTAACAATGAAAAAAATGAATTAGACGCTTCTATCATGGAAGGAAAAACGTTAAATGCTGGCGCAGTTGCTGGAGTAACGAATTTAAAAAACCCAATCTCGGCTGCGCGAAAAGTTATGGAAAACTCAGCTCATGTATTGCTTGCTAGAGAAGGCGCAGAAGAATTTGCCGCTTCACAAGGATTGGAAGTTGTGAATCCTGATTATTTCTTCACAGAAAAAAGATATCAATCGTTATTACATGCGAAGCAAAATCTTTCAGACGACAGCAAAAGTGCCTATGTTGATCCATATATTAACGATTACAAATTCGGAACTGTTGGTTGTGTTGCTTTAGACAAAGACGGAAACTTAGCCGCAGGAACTTCTACAGGCGGAATGACCAATAAAAAATGGAATCGTATTGGTGATTCTCCAATAATTGGCGCAGGAACGTATGCAAACAACAAAACCTGTGCAGTTTCTGGAACTGGACACGGCGAATATTTTATCAGAGCAAATGTTGCGTATGATATTTCTGCTTTAATGGAATACAAAAACTTGTCGCTACAAGAAGCTGCAAAAGAAGTGATTCAAAACAAACTAAAAAATATGGGCGGCGATGGCGGAATTATTGCCATTGATGCAAAAGGAAACTTAGTAGCTGAATTTAATACTGCCGGAATGTACCGAGCAACAGTTGATGAAAATGGAACGATTACCGTTGGAATTTACAAAGAGTAAAAACGGAAAACTTCAACTACTTTACGAATACTAAATACATAGCAACGAATACTCATTAAGCACTACAATTATGAAAAAGTCTGCCTATTTTACAAAAAAAAGCATCATGCGCAACACTACTATTTTCATCCTTTTTTGGGTATTTGTTGGATTATTCTCGTGTAAAACGGAAAGTCCTGAAGCAGACAACATCTTTGAATTCAAAGACTACATTTATCAAACAACTGCTGGAACTGTTTCTGTAAATGAACCTATTATCATAGGATTGCAAAAAGAAGTTACCGATTGGGCAAATGATCAGGAAGTTCCTGTGAAGCTCCTAAAAATAAATCCAAGAGTGAATGGAAAACTGTTTGTTCAAAACAACAAAACCTTGCGCTTTGTACCTGAAACATCACTAAAGCCAAACACAGAATATAGCGTAACGCTTCAATTAGATGAGATCTATGAAAATGTTGCTGACGAATTCAAAAAATATACATTCGCGTTCAAAACTGTTGCACCAAACTTTACGATAGTTACCAACGATTTACAATCATATTCCAAGGAATGGCAATACTTAAACGGAATGTTGCGTTCCGCAGATGTTATTCCGAATGATAAACTAAAAGATTTACTAAAAGCTACACAAAACGGCAAGGAATTAGCTGTAAAATGGAGTGCTGATGTGTTGAATAATACAACCTACGAATTTACTATAGACAGCATTAACAGACCAATTGACGATTCGGAAATACAAATTTCGTGGACAGGAAAATCAATTGGTGCAGACACAAAAGGTTCAAAATCGTATCTCATTTCTGGTCAAAACAATTTTTCTATCATTGAAATAAATGTTTCGGAAAGTCCTGAACAAAAAATCAGTATTAACTTCTCGGATCCATTACTCAAAAATCAAAACTTTGAAGGATTGGTAACTGTAAAAGATCAACAAAACATAACCTATGCTGTTGATGGAAACATTTTAAATGTATATCCTGGAAACAGAGTTACAGGCACAACAATGTTGGAAGTTTTTACAGGAATCAAAAACAAAGAAGGTTTCAAACTAAAAAGAAATTTCACAAAACCCATTTCATTCGAACAACAAAAACCACAATTACGCGCCATTAGCAAAGGTGTTATTTTACCAAATTCTAAAAATTTGACGTATAACTTTCAAGCGATGAACTTGAAATCTGTAGATGTGCGAATTGTAAAAATATACCAAAAAAATGTGCTTCAGTTTTTACAAGATAATAGCATTGGCGAAATTGATCGGTATAGCATTCGTAAAGTTGGAAGACGTGTTGCCAAAAAAACCATTAATCTTATCAAAAATAAAGACGAAAACGATGGACAATGGAAAACGTACGGAATTGACTTATCAGAACTATTCAAAGCAGAACCTGGCGCTATTTATCAAATAGAAATTGGTTTCAAAAAAGACTATGCATTATATACCTGTGATGCTGTTGCTGATAAAACTGAAGAAGCAAGTTCGCGCGGCGATTATTACCAAAACCGAGAAGATGAAGACGAAAATGAAGAAGAATATTGGGACAACGAAATATATGATTTCCGAAACTACAGCTACAATTGGAATGATCGTGAAAATCCTTGTACAGATTCGTACTATCTAAAAGATCGTTTCTTAACAGCAAACATAATAGCTTCTGACTTAGGTGTAATTGTAAAAAAAGGCGAAAACAAATCGTACTATTTCGCGGTAAGCGACATTCTATCTACAAATCCTGTAGGCAATGCAAAAGTAACTTTATACAATTACCAACAACAAGAAATTTATTCAAGACGAACGGATACTGAAGGGTTAATTACCATTGACGCAGACAAAAACGCATACTTTGCTATTGTATCCAAAAACAAACAAATGACGTTCGTAAAACTGAATGATGGAAGTTCGTTGTCCATGAGTAAGTTTGATGTTTCTGGGAAAAAAATTAAAAAAGGAATTAATGGTTACATCTACGGAGAACGCGGCGTTTGGCGACCTGGCGACACCTTACACTTAGCATTTGTTTTAAATGACAAAGGAAGTCCGCTTCCAAAAAATCATCCAGTAAAAATGGAAGTTACGGATGCGCGTGGAAAATTAATCTACAAAAACGTCTTGACGGAAGGCGTAGAAAATTTCTATAAATTTACGGTTCCGACTGCATCAGAAGCGCCAACTGGAAATTGGGAAGCCAATGTAAATGTTGGTGGCGTAAATTTCTCTAAAACACTTAAAGTAGAAACAGTAAAACCGAATCGATTAAAAATTAATATTGATTTTGACGATGAAATATTAGCCAATTCTAGACCAATTGAAGGAACACTAAAAGCGGCTTGGTTGCATGGCGCGCCAGCTAAAAATTTAAAAGCAGAAGTCAGTATAAAATTAACGAATACAAAAGCGTCTTTCAAGAAATTTCCAAACTATGAATTCAACGATCCGACACGTGAATTTAATGCAGAAGAATTTATCATGTTCGAAGGAAATTTAGATGAAGATGGTTTGGTAAAAATCTCTAAAAAAATAAACGTAGAGAAAAAAGCGCCAGGAATGTTGCGCGCTTCTTTTTTAACGCGCGTATTTGAAAATGGCGGCGATTTCTCTATTGATGCATTCTCCAAAAACTTTGCACCATATATTTCTTTTGTTGGATTAAAATCACCCGAACCAAAACAATATGGTTCATTTTATACAGATGAAAATCAAAAATTTGATATCGTTACAGTTGATGATAAAGGAAACCCGATCAAACGCAACGGACTCGAAGTAAAAATCTATGAAATTAACTGGCGTTGGTGGTGGAGTTCGTCGTATGAAGACCTTTCTTCCTATTCGGGAAGTGACTATCATGAACACTATAAAACCTTAAGAGTCAATACGGACGCAAACGGAAAAGGAAGTTTTAACCTCAACATTCCTGATGACAATCGTGGGCGTTATTTAATTCGTGTATACGACGCAAAAAGTGGTCACGCAACAGGAATGACGACTTATTTTTATAAAAATTGGTGGCGCAGAAGCAACGACGGAAACTCAGAAGCGGCGAAAATGTTAATTTTTGCAGCAGATAAAGAAACATACAATGTTGGCGAAAAAGCTACGATTACGTTTCCTTCTGGAAAAGGCGGACGCGCATTGGTAAGTGTCGAAAATGGCACAGAAGTTCTCAGTACAAAATGGGTAAAAACTTCAAAAGAGCAAACCACGACAACGATTCCGATTACAGAAGAAATGGCACCAAATGTATTTGTAAATATTTCGTTGGTTCAAAAACATGATAACGTTTCCAACGATTTACCAATTCGATTATACGGAGTCATTCCAATATTGGTAGAAAATCCTTTAACGATTTTAAAACCTAAAATCTCCGTACCAGAAACGTTGCGACCAGAACAATCATTTACGGTAAAAGTAAGCGAAGAAAACAAAAAAGCAATGACGTATACAATTGCCGTTGTTGATGAAGGTTTATTAGATTTAACTCGATTTAAAACACCAAATCCTTGGGACGTTTTTTACCAACGACAAGCACTTGGCGTTCGCACTTGGGATATTTATGATGACATTATTGGTGCATTTAGCGGAAACATAGATCAAGTATTTGCAGTTGGTGGTGGCGATGGCGGAAATGGCGCTAAAAACAAAAAAGCAAATCGTTTTAAACCTGTGGTTGTGTATCTAGGTCCTTTTCAGCTCAAAGCTGGACAAACAAAGTCGCACAAAATTGAAATGCCAAATTATATTGGCGCTGTTCGTACAATGGTTGTTGCAGGAAACCCTGAAACAGAAGCGTATGGAAATGCAGAACAATCATCGCAAGTAAAAAAACCTTTAATGGTGTTGGCAACTGCGCCACGAAAGTTGAGTCCAGGCGAAAAAGTAACACTTCCTGTGACGGTTTTTGCGATGGAAGATAAGGTGAAAAATGTATCGCTTCAACTGAAATTGCAAGACGGAATTTCTGTAATTGGAAGCGCAAACCAGACACTTACATTTGATAAACCAGATGAAAAAATGGTCTATTTTGACTTAGATGTGAGCGAAGCAAAAGGCATTCGAACTATAGAAGTGATTGCCACAGGAAACGGCGAAAAAGCATCCTATAAAATTGAAATTGATGTAGAAAATCCGAATCCGATTACGAAGAAAATTCATGAAGTTACTTTAGATGGAAAAACGGCTAAAACACTCAATTTTGATACATTCGGCGTTGCAGGAACAAACGCCGCAGTTGTAGAGTTTTCTACATTGCCGCCAATGGATTTCACCTCGCGAATGGAATATTTAATTCAATATCCGCACGGTTGTATTGAGCAAACGACTTCAAGTGTATTTCCGCAATTATACTTAAACGATATTTTCGATATTACAACTTCAAAAAAGCAACAAATAGAAAGTAATATTGAAAAAGGAATCAAACGATTGGCACATTTTCAACGTCCAAATGGCGGTTTGAGTTATTGGATTGGCGAAAATAGAACCAACGAATGGGGAACAAGTTACGCTGGACATTTTATGATTGAAGCTGAAAAGAAAGGCTATATATTACCACTCAATTTTATGAGTCAATGGATTAGTTTTCAGAAAAATGCAGCGCGTGCATGGCGTACTAATAACGATAATTACTACAATGCTGATTTAGCGCAAGCATATCGTTTGTACACGTTAGCGTTGGCTGGTCATCCAGATTTAGCTTCCATGAACCGATTGCGAGAATCCAATAAATTATCAAACGATGCCAAATGGCGATTGGCGGCGGCGTATGCATTGGCTTCACAGAAAGAAGCAGGGGAACAAATTGCAAAAACGGCAAATATTAACTTTGAACCTTCAAGAAATCGGTATGATTATACCTATGGATCCATCGATAGAAATCGTGCAATGGCAATGGAAACAATGGTGATTTTGAAAGATAAAAAAGCGATTGATATGTCAAAAATAATTGCAAAAAGATTATCTTCAAGCGATTGGATGAGTACACAAACTACCGCGTATAGTTTGTTAGCAATGGGAAAAATGGTGACGCAAAATGGTGGTAAAAATATCAAAATGCAATTCTCCAGTAATGGAAATAATCAGCAAAATATTGAAACTTCTAAAGCAATTGCACAACGTGATTTAACTATTGTAAAAGGTGCAAATTCGTTACAAATTGAAAACAAAGAAGATAATGTTTTGTTTGTGCGTGTGTTGAGTACTGGAAAATTACCGCTTGGCGAAGAATTGGCTGAGAAACGACATTTAACAATTAGAGTGACGTATAAAGATAAAGCTGGAAACGAAATTGATGTAACGAAGTTGCAACAAGGAACTGATTTTATGGCAACAGTTACTATTTCTAATGATAGAGCTATCTTTTTGGGCGATGTTGCTTTGACAGAGATTTTCCCTTCTGGTTGGGAAATTGTGAATACACGTTTTACCGATTACGGAAATACAGAATCAAGCGAAGCAAGACATACCGATATTAGAGATGATCGTGTGAATTTCTATTTTGATTTGCCACGAAGAAGATCAAAAACATTCAATGTATTGCTGAATGCTTCCTATTTAGGAAGATACTATTTACCTGGAATTCAAGCAGAAGCGATGTATGATAATGATTATTTTGTGCGTACTAAAGGACAATGGATTGAGGTTGTGAAATGATGCGAGTTATTTATATGTTGCTGTGTTTTTTGTTACTGCTTTGTTATGCTTGCGCGAATAAAAACGGTGACAAAACAGAGAAGTCTATTGTCATTCAAGAGGAAACGAAACCGTTTTTGACGAAAGAGCAACAAGTATTGAAGAATAGTCAACAACTTGAAGAGCAAAAAAATGCTTATAGTATGAGAATGTATAACATACTAAATCGCGCTATTTTAAAAGCAAATCCGCATCTTAAAAAAGAGCGTTATGAAACACATTATGAAGAATTTGAAGATAGTTTAAGCACTGTAACAATTCGTATATCTATTGGTCACCTCTTTTCAGAAAAAGAGCGTCATTTATTAATTGCAAGAAGTGATATGGGCGAAATTTATCATAATATATATGTGATAAAGAAAAATGATATAGAAACTGTTTTGGAAAATAAACACTGGAAAATAACGTATATTTCTGACACAATTCAAGACATTAATGGTGATAATCTTAAGGATTTCGTTATCAATGGCTATGGTAGTTCTGGTTGCTGTTTAAAAGCATTTAGCGAAGTATTTATATTAAAAAAAGATAATAGAAGTTTTTCTGATCGCTATCATTTTATCAACCCAACGTTTTCACCGAAAGAGCATCTAATTAAAGGTATCTGTTATGGACATCTTGGAGAGACAGAAATGTACAAATACAAATGGAATGAAGAAGCTATTGACACCATAGAATTCATTTCTTTTCAAAAAAATAAGCTAGGAGAAAAAACAGGCAACATCATACGATCAAATAAAAGATTTTGGATTGAAAAAGGCAAAAAAGATATTATAGTAACTAAAATACCCAAAGAATATAGAGAAATCTATGGCTTTGATTGGTTTATGGGAAAAATATGAAAACAGACTTTACACCATATTACGCAGTAATTTTCACTTCTATTCAAACAGAAGATACGGAAGGTTATGCCGAAATGGCGGAACAAATGGAAAATCTTGCCAAAGATCAAACTGGATTTATTAGTATTGACAGCGCACGAAATGCTATCGGAATTACCGTGAGTTATTGGGAAAGTTTGGAAGCTATTCAGCAATGGAAACAACATACAGATCATTTGGTTGCACAACAAAAAGGCATTAAAAATTGGTATGCGTATTATAATGTGAAAATCTGTAAAGTTGAGCGTGAGTATAGTTTTGAAAAATAGTTTAGATAATATTAGTTTTACTTAACCCTTCAATTAAAAATTAAGAAATATTAAAATGGTTTTTATGATACATATTTAATTTCAGGTTTTTTAATTTCATTTTCTTTGCTTTCCCAAAGAAAAGAAACAAAAGAAAGGGAATTTTTCCAGAGGTATTTCTAGTTTTTAAAAGAAAAAACTAGAACCGTAACTATTTTTCTAAATTTTCTCCAAGGCTTCGAAAATTCTTAACGAAAAACACTTACTATACTTCGGAAAAAGATAAAATCATATAGAACTGATCTAAAAAAATACTTTGTTAGAAAAAAATTTCAAAAGAATAAAGAACAATAAAATTAAAACAGCAATCTTTGTAATACTACTGATTGCCTACTATTTTTGTTTGCCAAAAACACTTTTTAATACGCCAACTTCTACGGTTATTGAAAGTCGTGAAGGTATTTTGCTTGGCGCGAAAATTGCCGATGACGGACAATGGCGGTTTCCAAAACTAGATTCGGTTCCAGAGAAATTCAAAATTTGTATTGTTCAGTTTGAAGATGAATATTTCTATAATCATCCTGGATTCAACCCGATTTCAATCGCGAAAGCGTTATGGCAAAATATAGAATCGGGCGAAGTAAAACGTGGCGGAAGTACGTTGACACAACAAGTAATTCGATTGTCTCGGAAAGGACAGAAACGTTCGTATGTTGAGAAATTCAAAGAATTAATACTCGCAACACGATTAGAATTTAGATATACTAAAGACGAAATTTTAACTTTTTACGCTTCACACGCGCCTTTCGGCGGAAATGTTGTCGGATTGGACGCAGCAGCTTGGCGCTATTTTGGAAGAAGACCGCAAGAACTTTCGTGGGCAGAAAATGCTACGTTAGCCGTATTGCCAAATGCTCCAAGTTTGATTTATCCTGGAAAGAATCAACTGCGACTGAAAGCAAAAAGAGATCGATTACTCAAAAAATTAAAAGAGCAAGAAATTATTGATCAATTAACCTACGAATTGGCAACTAAAGAAACACTTCCACAAAAACCATATGCATTGCCACAAACGGCAACACATTTGCTAAATAAAGTTGCAGAAACGCACAAAGGAAAACGTGTACAGACTTCCGTAGAATCGTATCTTCAGCAAGAAGCAAACGCAATTGTAGCGAAGCATTACAAAGAATTAAAGCAGAATCAAATTTACAATGCTTCTGTATTAATCTTAGACGTAAAAACACGAAAAGTACTCGCATATGTTGGAAATACGCCAACGGATAGAGCGCATCAAAAAGATGTAAATGTCATTCACAAACCAAGAAGTACAGGAAGTATTATGAAGCCATTTTTGTACACGGCAATTTTGGATGCTGGCGATTTGTTACCAAATACATTAGTCGTTGATGTGCCAACAAAAATTGGAACGTACAATCCTAAAAATTACACAGATACATATGATGGCGCAGTAACGGCAAAAAGAGCATTGGCGCGTTCGTTGAATGTTCCTGCGGTGCGAATGTTGCAACAATTTGGCTTGGATAGATTTCATTATTATCTCAAAGAATTGAACTTAAAAGATATATCGTATAGTGCCGATCATTATGGACTTTCATTGATTTTAGGCGGCGCAGAAAGTAATTTGTGGGATTTATGCAAAACATATGCTGCATTCTCTTCTACGCTGACACATTTTGGCGAAAACTCAAGTCAATATTTTACGAATGAATTTTGTGAACCTTCTTTTTTGTTGGATGAAAACGTTGATTTTGGAACGCTTACGCGCGAAAAAACAATCTTTGACGCAGGTTCTATGTATTTAACCTACGAATCTTTGAAAGAAGTAAACAGACCAGAAGGCGAAGAAAATTGGGAGTTTTTCGATTCTAGCAAACAAATTGCATGGAAAACAGGCACAAGTTTTGGTTTTCGGGATGCTTGGGCAATTGGCACAACGAAAGATTATGTAGTTGGCGTTTGGGTTGGAAATGCCGATGGCGAAGGCAGACCAGGATTGATTGGCTCTTCTGCGGCAGCGCCAATTTTGTTCGATATTTTTGAAGTATTACCAAATAGCGATTGGTTTGACGTTCCGTATGACGCACTTGAAGAAGTTTCTATCTGTTCAAAAAGTGGTTACCGAGCTTCCGAATTGTGTGAAGAAGCGCAATTGCAGTTTATTCCACGAAGCGGATTGAAAACAAAACCATGTCCGTATCATATTTGGGTACATTTGGACAAAGACGAACGTTACCAAGTGAATTCTTCGTGTCAGCCATTGAGTGAAATGACGCATAAAAGTTGGTTTGTGTTGCCGCCATTGATGGAATATTATTATCAGAATAAAAATCCGTTGTATAAAACATTGCCGCCTTTTCGGAAAGATTGTACCGCAGAAGGACAAAAAAGTATGGACTTTTTGTATCCTGAAGAAGCTGTAAAAGTGTTTTTACCGAAAGATTTTGACGGAAGTAAAAATGGTCTGATTTTACGTTTGGCGCATTCTATTCCAGAAACCAAAGTGTTCTGGTATTTGGATGAAGCTTATTTAGGAACTACCGAAACTATTCACGAAATGGAAGTGAAGCCAACAGCAGGAATTCACAAAATCACTGTTGTTGACGAATTTGGTAATGAAGCGAGAAGAACTATTGAGATTCAGGAGTAAAAAAGAGACTGTCTAAAAAGTAAAACAATCTCTTTTATTATCTTAACAGTAAACACATCCACAACCAGTTTCTGGAGGTATACAGAACCTAGTAGGTTCATGGCAATTACCACCACCAGGATTTCCGCCACCATCAGCGTAGCAATAATCTCCGTCACATGTTGATCCAGGAGGGCAATCTCCATTAGGGCCACAAAACGCAATTGGTCCAGCAGACCCGTTAATAAGCGTTTGCTCTTTTTTTGTTAACTCAGTAACTCCTTTTACTTCTAAAATTCTTTTTTTCATAATAATATATTTTGGTTTAGACTACTAATATATTAAAAATATAAAACAATTGTAGGCTTTTACTTTAAATTTATGATTTATTTATTCTAACTTTCAACATTCTTTAAGACTACAAAGTTGTAGGTTTTCTGTTTCTTCTAGTCAAAAAAAGTAATCGCAGCTTCCACAATTTCACTTTTTACAAACCAGCTTTTTGTGCAGGACGATTTTCACTGATTCCATCAATTCGCATGCCTTTTCCATCAAATAAATAATTAGGAATTCACAAAATCACTGTTGTTGACGAATTTGGTAATGAAGCGAGAAGAACTATTGAGATTCAGGAGTAATTTTCTTCTTATTGGACGTAGAATTTAGTATTTTACATATCGAACTCGTTTAAACTTTTTTAATTTGCTAAAAAGTTTAAACGAGTTCATTCAGAAATATTCTTTCAAAATATGAAACTGTCTTTTTTCATAACATTTTTTTTATTGTGTAGTGTAACCTTTGCAGTTGCGCAAACAGATTCTTTGGCAACAAAATCATTTGAAGAATTAGAAACTCTATATATTTCTTCTTACACAACTCCCAAAAAAACAAAAAAATATGTTGACGCTTTATATGTTTCAGCATTAAAAGGAACGGATAAACAACGTATTGCAAAAGCTTTGTATCGTAAAGGATATATTTATTCGAAGTTAGGAAATTCGGCGGAAGCCATTGATTTTTCAGATGCATCTTTAGAAATAGCACAACAGATTAATGATAGTGATTTATTGTTGCAAAATTATACGCAAAAAGGAAATATTTATTTAACCAATGGAACGTATAAAAAAGCCATTGAGCAGTATTTGAAAGCAAAGGAAATTGCAACTAAAATTGATAGTTTTAGAGATTTAATTGTGATGACCTATAATATAGGATTGGTAAAAAAGCAGGTTGAAGATTTTCCAGGCGCGTTGGAAGATTTTGGGCAGAATCTTATAGCGATTAAAAGTATAAATTCTACTGAATATGATCGGTTGGAAATCGTTCATAATCTTGCTATTGCGGACACGTATTTGCGAATGGAAATTCCTGATTCAGCTTTGGTATATACAAATAGAGGATTGCAAAAAATACCCGAAAACACATATTTGGAATTGCACACAGATTTGTCTTTAAATAAAGTCATTATTATTTATCAACAGCAGAAATATCAGCAAAGTATAGCCTTAGCTTTGTCTTTAGAAAATGCTATAAAACAGTTGAGTCAAGAGCAAAAATTTGTAACGTTTTATTTATATCTTGGAAAAAACCATCAAGCATTAGATGATGAAAATAATGCAATTGCTTATTTCGAAAAAATAAAGACATTGGTCAATACTGAACATTTTTCGCTTCCTGAGTTAGAAGAAGTCTATTATCATTTGGCTAAAATGTATTTTCATAAGAATGATGCTGAAAAAGCAACCGAAAATTTCAAGTTATTTGAAACGTTTACCAAAGAGAATAATCTTGCTAATAAAAAAGTGAGTCATACTATAAAAGATTATGATATTTCTACTTTAAAAAAAGAGCTTTTTGAGGTAAATACACAACGCAAAAAACAACAAAAAACTGTCTATTATTTGTATATTATTGCTAGTATTTTGCTGAGTTGCATTGTTATTTTCTTTGTTTTGTTTAAACGAAATCAACGCCGAAACAGACAACGTTTTGATAAACTTCTAGCACATATAAAAAAGATTGAAACTCCAAAAATTTCAGCTCCTTCCAACAAGCAAAAAACAGAGTTAGCAATTGATGATGAAGGTGTTGTACAAATTTTAAAAGCGTTGGAAAAGTTTGAAAAGAAACAACAGTTTTTGCATGTAGATTGTAATTTGAGTTATACAGCTAAAAAATTAAAAACAAATACTGCTTATCTTTCACACGTAATTAATACCTATAAAGGACAATCGTTTACTGCATATTTAAATGAACTCCGAATTAATACAGCTTTAGTAACCTTAAAAAACAACAAGAAAATTAGGTTGTATTCTATCAAAGCTATCGCGGAAGAATTTGGATATGCACGAAGAGAAACCTTTTCAAAAGTGTTTAAAAATATAACTGGAATGCATCCTTCTATGTATGTAAAAGAATTGCAGAAAAGTACTGATAAAACCCGTGATAATTCATAAATCGTCACGACAACAATTGTAAATTCCTACAAAAAATAGCAATCTTTGATAGTATATTAACTAATATATTCTAGAATTATGAAAAGGTTTATTCTAAATAAAATAAAGATTTCGCATCTTAAAAATACTGACGCAATAGTTGGTGGCGCAGATACTCATAAAATCGCACATTCGGACATTGTAAAAGATTGTAAAACTGAAATTTGTGCTTCTGTGAATGCTTTTCAATGTACAAACACAACTATTGGTGGAGAACCAGCAACGAAACCTTGATGTAGCTATTACTGCCAAATAAACTTTAAAATAGGTTGTCTGAAAATTATAGTTTTCAGACAACCTATTTTAATTACATACAAAAGACATATGACCAATAGTCTTCCCATCCGCCACCAACAATCTTAGATTGGTCTACTTTAGAAACTTTAATTACTTTAAAATTCAACTTTTTTACTTCTCGGTTTTTCTGTACTTTGTTTTTCATAATTGTATATTTTTAAATTAATTATGAAACTAAGTAAGCACATATTTATAGCTAAAAAAAGGAAGGTATGTTGTAATTTATAAATTATCACGGGTAGGTTTTAGGGTGAAAAGTATCGCAACTATATTTCGAAATTGATTGCGAAACTATTTCTTCTTATTATCAAAAAAAGTAATCTCAGCTTCTACAACTTCGCCATTACGATTTACCTTAACAATGGTTTTATCGCCATATTCAAATGTTGACAATGCTTTCATGTACGAATTTATCTCCGTAACTTCGTGTTCGCCCAATTGAATGACAATATCGCCTTTTTGCAAACCTGCTTTTTGTGCAGGACGATTTTCGCTAATTCCATCAATTCGCATGCCTTTTCCATCAAACAAATAATCAGGAATTACGCCTAAGGTTACTTTGAATCTTGGCGCATCATCCGATTCGTTGACAGTTTTTGTAAACGCTATTTTTCCTTTTGAATTTACTTCTGAAATGACGTTGTAAATATAATTCGAAATTTGAAGCATTCCTTCATAATTCAACTTTTCAAAATCATCCGATGGTTTATGATAATCAACATGTTGTCCTGTAAATAAATGCAATACAGGAATATCTTGCAAGTAAAAAGAAGTATGATCCGACGGTCCAACACCAGATTCTCTCAGTTTCAAACTAAACCTGTTATTAGTATTTGCTTCCTCGATTGTGTCTTTAACATTTGCTTTTTGAATAGTTTCTTGCCAAACAGGCGAAGTTCCTGTTCCGTAAATAGCCAACGTTTTGTTTTTCTTTAAACGACCAACCATATCCATATTAATCATGTAATTCATTTTTGTAATATCAATCGTCGGATTTTTCACAAAGTAATTAGAACCTAACAAGCCCATTTCTTCGCCAGAAAAAGCAATAAATAAGTAGTTATTATTTGTATTTCTATCTTTTAATTGATCTGCCAGATGCAACATAACAGCAACGCCACTCGCGTTATCATCTGCGCCATTATGCACCATTGGATCGCCTCTATATAACGAACCTTCATCGCCCATTCCTAAATGATCGTAATGCGCGCCAATAACGATTGTGTTTTCGGCGTTGTTGTCAATATAGCCAATCACGTTTCTTCCTGTAATCGTTTCTTTGTCGCTTCCTTCGCTGTACACCGTTTCTGCATGCGGATCTGTTTGTGGTGTAAATGTAAACGCTTGTAAATATCCGTTTGTGCCTTTCGGCAGAATGCCCAATTCTTTAAATCGATCTGAAATATGTGCTGCTGCCAAGACTTCGCCTTCAGTTCCTGTTGCTCTTCCTTTTAATTTATCATCTGCTAAAACTTCTACATCTTGTTTGAGATGGTTTTCTACGATACGTTCTGTTTTACAAGAACATAACATTGCTAAAAAAAGAATTCCAAATAATGGTTTGTTGCGCATAAGAAAGTTATTTTTGTGTAAAACTATCAAAAAAGTATCACTCAATGACACGTATTTTTGTTTTAATCTTACTTTGTACTGTTTTTTCATGTAAAGAAAACACAAAAGAAAAAACCACTACAACTACGCCAGAATCAGAAGAAACTGTAAAAACAGCTACTGATAATCCATTAATTTTCTCAGAAGAGAAATATTTTAAAAACATGCATCAAGTTACATTTGGCGGCGATAATGCAGAAGCATATTGGAGTTTTGACGATAAACAATTAATCTTCCAATCCAATAATACCAACTGGAATGTTTCCTGTGATCAAATGTTTTTAATGAATATTGATGATACTTTTAAAGATACAATTCCACCAATGGTAAGTACAGGAAAAGGAAGAACAACCTGTGCGTACTTTTTGCCCGATAACAAACATATAATCTATTCATCTACACATTTGGTTGATGATAATTGCCCAGAAGTTCCATTGCGTAAAAACGGAAAGTACATTTGGCCAGTATATGATTCATTTGACATTTTTGTTGCTGATTTAGAAGGAAATATTGTAAAACAATTGACCAACGAAAAAGGATACGATGCAGAACCAACCGTTTCGCCAAAAGGAGATAAAATTGTATTTACCTCAACAAGAAGCGGCGATTTAGAATTATACACTATGAATATTGACGGTTCTGATGTAAAGCAAATTACGGATGAATTGGGTTATGATGGTGGCGCATTTTTCTCACCTGACGGAACAAAAATTATCTTCCGTTCATCGCGTCCGAGAACAAAAGCGGAAATCAAAGAATACAAAGATTTATTGGCAGAAGGTTTAGTGCAGCCAACCGAAATGGAATTATACATTTGCAATGCTGACGGAAGCGATTTGCGACAATTAACCGACTTAGGAAACGCAAATTGGAGTCCGTTTTTTCATCCTTCTGGAGAAAAAATCATTTTCTCGTCTAATCATGAAAGCGAACGTGGTTTCCCATTCAATTTATACATGATTAATCTTGATGGAACAGGTTTAGAACGCATTACACATAGTGAAACGTTTGATGCTTTCCCAGTGTTTTCAAACGATGGAAAAAAATTAGCTTTTTCGTCTAACCGAAACAATGGCGGCGGAAGAGATACCAATCTTTTCATAGTAGAATGGCAGGAATAGCAACTCTATAACTTTGCCTAGTATTTTAAGGCAAAACATATCTACACAATTTATAAATCAAGAGAAGTACTTTTTTGAAGTATCGGTATTTTCAACTTTCTTTGAGTATCAATTTTTAGAAACCAATACTTTAAATTATATACTCATGAAAAAAAGTCTTAAAAAAATGCAATTAAAAAAGCATTCAATTTCTGTATTAAATGCTGATGCAGCAAAGGGTGGATTAATACCAACAACTTCGTTTGCTTCGGTACTATGTAAATCTGCTATCTATATTGGAGAAGATCTTTGTTTTACGGATCAACAACAACGTTAATAAATAAACTATTCGAGAAGTCGTTTTAATTACTTCTCGAATAATTTTTTTCACACAATTCATAATGATATTTTTTATTTTCGAATTACTCCAGCTTTTAATTCAGTTGATATATTAAAGCAATTATTCCTTAAAAACTTGCACAGGATTTCCGCGTTGCAACTGTTTATGTTGCATCCACTTTTGTTGTTGCATCGCTTTCTGCTGTTTTTGATTTTGAGCTTTAATTGCAATATCCAATCGTGCAAATGCTAGTTTTTTATTTAAAATTTGCGAACGTTCTTCGCTTGCTTGTACCATAATTCCTGTTGGAATATGTGTAATACTTACTGCCGTTTCTACTTTATTTACATGTTGTCCGCCAGCTCCTGAACTTCGCGCAGTTTTCACTTGAACTTCTTTCGGAGACCAAGAAACATGCGTTGGCGCTGCGTATACTTGCACGTTTACAAACCAGTTTTTACGTGGATGTTTTGCACGATACGGACTTTTAAATATGAATTGTACGCTTCCTTGCCAATGGTTTTTAAATTCATCCGAATTGCCAGTTGCTCGTAACCAAACCGAACTATAATTTTGATGCTTTGTAGCTACCAATTCAATAACGCTAAAGGTGAAATTTTGCAATCGGGTTAGTTTTTCTGTTAAGTATTTTACGGCGAGGCAACATTCCTCAGGACCAGATCCTGAAGAAATTTGCACCCAAAATTGATTGTCCATAATTTCTATTTTTTTTAATCTAACATCGTATTAAATCTGAGTTTAGACCTGATTTTTTTTGTTTTCTTCTTTTTAGTTGACTTTTTCACTTCTTTCTGTTTTCCATTAATCCGACTTAACTGATTATCAACAAAATATCTGTGTTCGCCATTCAAAGCCAAATGTTTTGATTTTTTTAAACACCTTTTAGCTTCTTTAAACTGTTCTTGCTTCTCAAAAAGAATTGCTTTTATATACTGCAAGCGTGCTTTATCTGTTTGCGGTAATGAAAACCCAACTTCTAAAACGTGTATTGCTTCTTTATAATCGCAAATATCGATGAGCAAAAACGGATAATAGTAATAGGTTTCTGTATATTCATGATCTATACACAATGCGCGATGGTAATATTCGCGCGCATTTTTATAATCGTGTAATTGCTCATGATAAATTCTTCCCATTAAATTATTGGCACCTGCATGATCGTTTCCTCCAAGAACATATTGTAACTTTTCTACACATTGTTCCAAGTCATAGGTGTAACTATCAAGTGCCTGAATGAATAATATATCGTTTGTATGTGTTGACATTTTATGTTTTTTTATTGTTTAAATTTTCTCTTTACGTCAGTTCGAGTGCTTTTTTTCTTGATTGAAATGAAAGAATAAAAGTGTATCGAGAACTGCTTTGTTAATATTTTGTCATTACGAGAAGTTTGCGACGAAGTAATCGCTTACTTAGTAACAGATTGCCACGAATTTTCTCAAAATTCTCGCAATGACCTTTCATTATTTAATTTTTTGCTCTTTAATAGATTCCCGTCTTCACGGGAATGAAAAAAATATGCTATCTATCCATGCGCACAATTTTTGGCGTAAAACTTCCGACAACTTCCACTAATTCTGTTTGGTTTGCCATAACATGATGAATGTTTTTATATGCCATTGGCGCTTCGTCAATTCCGCCACCAATCAAAGTTACACCGTGATCTTTTAATTGTTTTTTAATGTCACTTTGCGTGATGGTTTGCTTAGCTTTTCGCCTTGATAATTGTCGTCCTGCACCATGTGAAGCCGATTGCAACGAATGCACGTTTCCTGTTCCTCGAACAATAAATCCTGGCGCTGTCATAGATCCTGGAATAATTCCTAACACACCTTTTTGTGCTGGCGTTGCTCCTTTTCTGTGTACAATCAATTCTTCTCCGTTTACGATTTCTTTCCAAGCAAAATTGTGATGATTTTCCACCATTGCTAACGGTCTTGAACCTAATGCTTTTCCCAAACGCTTGTGAATATCATGGTGACACGCCGAAGCATAATCGCCTGCTAAATTCATTGCCAACCAATATTCTTGTCCGTCGTGCGTATCCAAATCGAGCCACGCTAAGTTTTTCGCTTCTCCAGGCAATGGCGTTTGTTGTATTGCTAATTTTGTGTAATGCTTAGCAATATTTGCGCCCATTCCGCGCGATCCGCTATGTGACAGAATTCCTAAATATTTCCCGACAGGAACATTGAATTCGTTGTTTACATCCGAAACGTCTACAATTCCAAATTCCACAAAGTGATTTCCGCCACCTGAAGAACCTAATTGCCGATACGCCTTTTTGAACAATTTTTTTACCGTTGGAATTTCTTTAAATTCCGTCCGCTCAAAAATTTCATGATCGTTGATACTTCTATGCGTTTCAAAACCGCCAAATTTGGTATGTTCTTGCAGCATATGTACATATTTGTCTTTGTGACCTTCCAAATACGAAGCTGGAATATCATAGATTGACAAACACATTCTGCAACCGATATCTACGCCAACTCCATACGGAATTACAGCATTTTTAGTTGCCAATACACCGCCAATTGGCAAACCGTAACCTGCATGTCCATCTGGCATTAATGCGCCTGCTCTTGCAATTGGTAATTTTAACGCTGTGTATAATTGGTGTTTTGCTTCTTCTTGAATTCCGTTTTCGCCAAATATGGTAAACGGCGCTCGTTTCGTTTCTAATTGTTTTGCTTCTATGTGTACAGGAGTTGTCAATTCTTCAGCGATTTTGCCAAAAATTCCATCTCCCAAATATTTTTCAGGATTTTTAAGTACTGATTTTAAACGCTGTATTACTTTGTCTTTTCGTTCGCGTCTGTAATGTTTTAACATCGCATCAATTGCAATACTAATTACTTTTCCCTTTTGAGGATATCCTATTTCGATGAGGTCTTTGCCTCGTAATTTTAATTTTGCCATTTTTTATTTTTATAGTTTGTATTTGTTGTGAAACGACTAAAAACACACTCCCGAGTTTTAGTCAAAAAAATAACTCCTTACATTTTTCATATTTATTTTTAAAGTTTTGAATTTATAATTATACTTTTATTTTACTTCTCTAAAATTTTTCAAGATCCCAATCTTCATTGCGATTAGTTCAACTAGCAATTTTATGCGCGCCTTTCAGGCTTCTCAAAACATTCTTCTTCAATTGATAATTGTACTATCAATTTATATCTGTGAAAAATTCACAAGATCCCAACCTGCGTTGGGATTAGTTCAGCTTGCAATTTTGAATACGCCTTTTCAGGCTTTTCAAAATTGAGCTTCACTAAAAAAGCCCGATTCTTAGGTAGAACCGAGCTTTTATACTGCGTATATATATTCTTTATCTCAAAGAATAGTTTGGTTCTAATGCGAACAATAGCTTGGCATTCCCAAGTATTGCTACGATATGTATGTGTCTGTTTTTGATCATATGTTGAAAATTATGCACAAAAAAACCCGAGTTTTTTATGAACTCGGGTTTTTTAGGATGTGATATCTATATTATTTGAAGATACAACTGGTAAAACCAAAGTCGCATGTCGGAATGTTTCCGGCACCTTTTCGATATGTAAGTTTTACGTTTTGCATTTAAAGTTTTTTATTAATATTTGTTTTTTCTATTTCGTTTTGATGTTTGCAAATATAGAAGATCATTTTTCTATTTTCCAAATTTATTTTTTATCTGAGTCATTTTTGAGGTACATTTTCAACATTGCATGATCCGATTTTGTCGTTAATATTTTATCAACTTTTAGAATTTCTAAATCTTTGGAAACCCAGATGTGATCTAGCGAAAGCAACGGAATATTCCAAAACCAAGTCTCTCGAAATCCGTTTCCTTTTTCCGTAAATGCATGTTGGTATTTTTTTTTGAAATTTTTTAGAAACATAGACTCATATGGCATGTTAAAGTCACCTAAAATGATTGTTTTTGCATCTGTTTTTATGTTAAATAAGATATCTTTCGGCACAGGTTTTCTAAAAAATCTCACATTTGCTGAGATATCTGTGGCGTAAAAATGTATGTTTTTTGTCTCAAAATGAACCATTCGGACGCCGATTGCTTTCGTTGAATCGTAGTAAATTTTGATGGGTGTTTTTGAAAATATTCCAATTTCATGATGATTCAGTTCAAAGTAGTAATTTTTATATTTTTCCTTGATTTTTTCATAATCGTACGCATCACATTCTACCAAAACCATAACATCTGGTATGTTTTCGCTGACTTCAAAGGCATCTTCAAAGTTTTCTGTTCGGTATGCATTCCACACCACAACTTCTAACGCTTCTGAAGTGTCTTCAAACGAAGTACTTCTGTAACTACTTTTCAACCAAAAAATTAACAATACAAACGCGAATATTGCATAGTACTTTCTGGCGGAAGCCTTTATAAATACTAGTAAAAATAACAATCCGAGTACAATCAGCGGAAGCGGCGTTGCATAAAATAGTAGCGAAGATATATGAAACATATCTTTTATGGTAAAACGTATTAGTATTGCTAAAAGTAGCAATAGTTGTAACAATCTTTTGGTGTAGAATAGGAGCTTCATGTTTTATTTTTATGTTCATTTTCTTTGTTTGCCCAAAGAAAACGAACCAAAAAAAAAGGCACTTTTATGAGGTGTTTTTCTTGTTTTGTCCTAAACAAGAAAACCGAAAAATAATTACTAAATTTTTTCCAAGGCTTCAAAAGTTCTTAACGTAATTATCTTTCTAGACTGCATAAAAGACAAAAAAACAGACTTTGGAAATTATTTATATTCCCGCTTCAATTTCAGTTATACTTACTATTGAAACGCAGGAATGTGGTACACTGAGCGGAGTCGAAGTGTTATCGCAACGGAGCTCCTTTTTTTGCCCACCAAGGATGCATTTCAATTTCCAATCGCCCCGATTTTACCATCGGATCTGCATTTGCTAAACTGTCTGCCATTTCAATAGTTGGTACATTATAAATAGTAATTCCGCGAATGTCGCCCAAATCGCCAAAAGGTCCAGAAATATCAGCAAAGCCTAAGTCGTACATTTTGCCTAAATGATCTAAATGAAGTCGTTGCAAACTGTCTGCTTCTTGCTTATTTTGCGTACGATTTTTTCCTTTTTTCAAGAATGCCATAAAGTATTGTTGCATCAAAACGGTATCTTTTGTTTTTTGATCTACAAATTCAATAATTTTGAAACCTTTGTTGAGCAATTCTTGTTTTAACACTACTGTAGATTTTTTATCTGCGTCTTGTTCATGGGGTTTTTCAGAAGTATGATCGTGTTCTTTTCCATGTGCGTGTTCGTCATTTTCATGATTTTGTTTACATGCAAAACAAAAGAGTACAACAAAAAACATAAAGATATATTTATTCATGATGCCAAGTTTTATAAGAGTTTTTACTGAGTTGTGAGTTGTAATATTTTAGGTGTCCTGTGACTTCTTCGCCAAGCCAATTGGGTTTTGAAAACGCTTCATCTTCATGTTGTAATTCGACTTCTGCAACAATTAATCCTTCATTTTCGCCAAAAAATTCATCTACTTCAAAAGTATGATTTTCAACAGGAATATTGTATCTAATTTTTTGAATGATTCCTTTTTCGCAAAGTTGTAATAATTGTGTTGCGTCTGCGGTAGAAATTTCTTTTTCCCATTCAAAACGACTTGTGCCACTTTCGTTAGATTTTCCTTTAACAGTTAAAAACCCTTGATTTCCTTTGATCCGAACTCTTACCGAACGTTCGGCGTGTGTATTGAGATAACCTTGCGCTATTTCAAAAGAATTTGTGGCTTCTTCTTTGAATTGTAAATTGTTAACGAGAAATTTTCGTTCTATTTCTTGCATGAATATTGGTATAGAGTGCTAATATCATATTTACATTGAAATAAATTTGATAAAATTTCATTTTCTTTTTTAGCAGTTTCAATATAGATATGACATAAAGATATCATAATTTTGAATATGGAGTTTGATTTCCCTTTACGAAAAATTATTCACGTGGATATGGATGCGTTTTATGCGTCTGTAGAAGAGTTGGATGATCCGAGTTTGAAAGGAAAACCACTCGCAGTTGGCGGAGGATCTAAACGTGGCGTTGTAAGCGCGGCTAATTATGAAGCTAGAAAGTTTGGTGTGCGAAGTGCCATTAGCGGATTTTTAGCCAGAAAACGGTGTCCTGAGTTGATTTTTGTGCCACCACGATTTGATCGATATAAAGAGATTTCTAAACAGATTCGCGCTATTTTTTACGAGTATACTGATTTGGTGGAACCTTTGTCTCTTGACGAAGCGTATTTGGATGTGACGCAGAATAAGAAAGGAAATCCGAGTGCTTCGATGATTGCTGAAGAAATTCGTGCTAAAATTTTGAAAGATGTTGGTTTGTCAGCTTCCGCTGGAATTTCCATTAATAAGTTTATTGCCAAGGTTGCAAGCGATTATAATAAACCAAACGGACAAAAAACGGTTCCGCCAGAAGAAGTATTGGGTTTTTTAGAAGTATTGGATATTCGTAAGTTTTACGGCGTTGGAAAAGTGACTGCAGAACGTATGTATCAACTTGGAATTTTCACAGGAAAGGATTTGAAAACTAAAGATGTTGAATTTTTGACGGAACATTTTGGCAAATCGGGAAGCTTCTATTTTAATGTGGTGCGCGGAATTCACCTAAGTACTGTAAAACCTAATAGAATTGCAAAATCGGTTGGTGCCGAACGTACGTTTTCAGATAATTTGACCAGCGAAATTTTTATGTTAGAAAAGCTAGAGAATATCGCCACTGAACTGGAACGACGTTTGAAAAAGTATGATGTTTCTGGAAAAACCATCACATTAAAGATAAAATACAGTGATTTTACGACACAAACTCGGAGCAAAACCATTCCGTATTATATTTCAGCTAAAGATCTTATTCTGGAAACAGCTAAAGAATTATTGTATCAAGAAAAACCGAAAGATTCCGTGCGTTTGTTGGGAATTTCTTTGAATAATTTGAATACAGATAAGAAAGAAAAGAAGCAACAAAAAACTGAACAAAAAAATAGTATTTCTGTTCAGTTGAAGTTTGAGTTTTAAGTATTGAACTCGTTTATTGATTTTAAGTTTGGTATAAACTTCTCGCCCAGAGACATTTACGCATAAAAAAACCTCTCAGTTTCCTGAAAGGTTTTTGTTTTTAAGTAGTGGTCCCACAATTCGATAAACTCATTGCAACGCTTGGGCTTACTTCGGTTCACTACGTGAGGTGCTTTCGTTGAAAATATATTTCCAACTCACCAATGCTCAGCATAAACTTCTCGCCAAGAAACATTTACGCATGAAAAAAGCCTCTCAATTTCTTGAAAGGCTTTTGTTTCTAAAAAGTGGTCCCACTTGGGCTCGAACCAAGGACCCTCTGATTATGAGTCAGATGCTCTAACCAGCTGAGCTATGGGACCGTTAAAAACAGGATGCAATATTACTATTTTTTTTAATTCCGAAAAAATATTACTGCATTAAATTATTTCTTGACACAATTCTATCAATGTTCCATTGGTTGATTTTGGATGCAAAAAGACGACTAACTTGTTGTCTGCGCCCTTTTTAGGTATTTCGTTTAGCACAACAAAACCTTCTTTTTTTAATCGTATAACTTCTGCGTGAATGTCTGTAACATCAAATGCAATGTGATGTACGCCTTCGCCTTTTTTGGCAATGAATTTAGCAATAGGACTGTCTTCGCGCGTAGCTTCTAACAATTCTATTTTGCTTTCGCCTAGTTGAAAGAAAGAGGTTTTTACGCCTTCGCTAGCAACTTCTTCCATTTTATAAGGTTCTTTGTTGAACAGTTTTGCAAATAATTGGTTGGACGCGTCAATATCTTTGACTGCAATTCCAATATGTTCTATTTTATTCACGTTTTTATCTGATTAAATTATCAACTACCTTTATGTAAGCTCCAAAAGTGTAAAAAAATGTATAAATAACATTTCGAGACAAGCGTTTAGAGCGTTTAAATCTCAATTATTGAGTAAAGTTATTGTAATTCAGTAGGATTGTCAACGTTTTGTGGTCTTAATATTTTATTTTTGCAGCATTATGAGTGAAATAGAAAATAACAGACAGAAAAAAATAGCAAGTGTTTTACAAAAAGATTTGGTAGACATTTTGCAAGGCGCTGCACGCGGCGGCGGATTAACGAATATTATTATTTCGGTAACGAAAGTGAATGTTACGGTAGATCTTTCCGTGGCGAAAGTATATTTAAGCATTTTTCCACATAATAAAGGAAAGGAACTCTTGGAAGGAATTCAATCGAATGCGCCGTTGATAAAGCATGAATTGGCACAACGTGTACGACATCAGTTGCGTAAAGTTCCTAGTTTAACGTTTTACGTAGATGATTCTTTGGAATATATTGAAAATATTGAACAGTCTTTGAAAAGAAAAGAAAATCCTATCCAAGATCCTGATTTGTTAGAAAAAAGAAAGAAATCGTAATTGAATTTTTCTTTTTACATAGCCAAGCGTTATTTACTTTCTAAAAGTTCGCAAAACGCCATCAACATTATCAACATCGTCACAAGCGTGGTTGTTGTGATTGGTGCGTTGGCTTTGTTCATTGTACTTTCTGGATTTGCAGGATTGAAAACCTTCAGTTTGTCATTTAGCAACGATTTTGATCCAGATATTAAGATTGAAGCGGCTACCGGAAAGTCCTTTCGCGTAAGCGCAACACAACTAAATCAACTTAAAGAGATTCCAGAAATTGTATCGTTTTCACAAGTCGTAGAAGAACGTGTGGTTTTGAGTTTGAAGAATAAACATCATATTGCCAATATTAAAGGTGTAGATGCCCATTTTAGAGAAGTTAACGCTATGGACAGCATTATGTATGTTGGAAATTGGATGAATTCAAACGCGTACGATGAAGCCGTGATTGGTATTGGAGTTTCGAATCTTTTGGGCGTGATTGCGTATGATTATAGCGGTTTGCTGGAAATTATTGTGCCAAAACCTGGTACTAAAAGCATCACAAGCAGTTCTAAAAGTCCGTATGAAAAGGTGAAAGTGACGACGACAGGAATTTATCGAATTAATGAAGATTTGGATACTAAATACGTTTTCACGAATTTGAGTTTGGCGCAAGAATTACTTGATTTTGAAGTGAATGAGATTACTAATATTGAATTCGATTTAACGCCAGAAGCAAATGAAACTGCTGTAAAAGAGAAAATTTCTACCGTTTTTAATGATGAAATTATTATTAAGAATCGAATTGAGCTGAATGATGCGTTGTATAAGATGCTGAATACCGAGAATCTTGCGATTTACTTGATTTTTACGCTCGTGCTGATTCTTGCCTTGTTTAATGTTGTTGGCGCAATTGTGATGATGATTTTGGACAAGCGAAAGAATATGAAAACGCTGTTTAGTATGGGAACAACCGTGAAAGAAATTAAGCGCATATTTTTTCTGCAAGGAATTATTATTACCGTTTTAGGCGGATTGCTGGGAATTACCTTAGGTGTGATTGTGATTTATTTGCAATTGCAGTTTAAGCTGTTTTATATTACGGCAAGTTTGCCATATCCTGTGGAATTGAAGTTTATGAATTGCGTCACCGTATTTTTAACCATCACAATTTTAGGAGTATTGGCTTCGTTTATCGCGAGTAATCGTATTAATAGAAATTTTATTGCGAATGCTTAGTTTTAGACTCGCTTTGCTTTTAGATTCGCTTCGCTCAATTCAAGAATTTAAAAATTCAATGATTCAAGGTTGTTTGTCGACACTGTTTTTTGATTTTAAGAAATAATGTGCAAGTCAGCATGTTCTTTTGTAAATAAGTTGATAGCTTTTAAATCATCTGTCAAAAAGTTCGACTTTAGAAACTTTGCTTTTAGAAACGGCTGTGCCTTTAGTATTTTGGTCACGCTTCACTTCGACAAGCTCAGTGTAAACGCTTTTGGTATTTTGGTATGTGAATTATTTACACATTGAATAAACTTATAAACCTTTCAACTTTTAAACTAAAGTTTCGCTGAACCTATAATCGTAGATTCCTGCCTTCGCAGGAATGAAAAAGAGGCAATTCTATACAAATTGATGATCGCCAAAAGCTTCATACACCTCATCAAATACTTTGAAAACACCTTCAGAATCGTCCGTGGTTACCATGCGCTGTCTGTATTCTTTGAAGTGTGGAATTCCTTTGAAATAGTTCGTGTAATGTCTTCTAGTTTCAAATACACCTAAACGTTCTCCTTTCCAATCAATTGACATTTGCAAGTGACGGCGAGCAGCATCAACACGTTCTTCCATTGTTGGTTTTGCTCTGTGTTCGCCAGTTTCAAAGAAGTGTTTTACTTCTCTAAAAAACCAAGGATATCCAATACTTGCTCTACCAATCATAGCACCATCTAAGCCAAATTTGTCACGCATTAGTTGTGCCTTTTCAGGAGAATTTATATCGCCATTTCCAAATACAGGAATGTGCATTCTTGGATTATTTTTCACATCTGCAATCGGATGCCAATCAGCTTCTCCTTTATACATTTGCGCGCGTGTTCGTCCGTGAATTGCAATTGCCGCGCAACCTACATCTTGTAAACGTTCGGCAACTTCTACAATTTTGATAGAATCGTGATCCCAACCTAAACGGGTTTTTACCGTAATTGGTAATTTGGTGTGTTTTACCATCGCTTCCGTCAAGGAAACCATTAAATCTATATCTTTTAAAATTCCTGCGCCAGCACCTTTACTTACTACCTTTTTTACAGGACAACCAAAGTTGATGTCTATGATGTCAGGGTTTGATTTTTCTACAATTTCAACCGATTGCAACATGGAATCTAAGTTGGCTCCAAATATTTGAATTCCAACAGGGCGTTCTTTTTCGTAAATATCAAGTTTCATGGTGCTTTTTGCTGCATCACGAATTAATCCTTCCGAAGAAATAAATTCTGTGTATACAACATCTGCGCCTTGTTCTTTGCATAATGCTCGGAATGGCGGATCGCTAACATCTTCCATTGGCGCTAAAAGCAATGGAAAGTCTGGTAATTCTATGTCTCCTATTTTAACCACAATATGCTATTCTATTAAATATTTTGCAAAGATACATGAAAATTTAGTTTCACATGATTATTCTAAACTTGGCAAACTGTCTTTTACGTATTCATTATAGAAAGGTAACAATAACGCATCGTCCGCATATTTTCCACCTAAATCTGAACCATTTGGCGTTTTTACTAAGAGTGTATTCCAATTTCCTTCCACGCAGATGTAATATTTATTTACATTTAATTCATCATTCAAGTAATCCAAACATTCTGCAATTACATCAACAATAACTCTTCTAGAAGATGGTTCAATGCCTTTTAAATCTTTTATTTCTAAAAGTACTAAGAGTTTTTTGCCATTACGACGCGTAAAGTATTTGATCGCATTTTTATTGATTTCACCATCAGAATCTACACCGAGATCCACACATTGCTTTATCAATTCTGAAATAGCGTCTTCCGCATCAGATTTTGAGGTAAGTCTGTCCATATCTTGTTTTAGATATGTAATTCTGAGATCATTTTTTTCTTCATCTTCAAGAAAATAATTCCCCCAAATCATAAGTGCAATAAAAGCTACAATGAGTATTAAACATCCGCATCCACAACCTTTATAGTATTTTTATTGTCATTTTCTGGTGGTTGATTTTGGGTATTTGCAGGCGGTAATGGAATTGGATTGTTGAAACGTTGTCTATCTCTCTCTAAATCTTCTGAAATGTTATTCGACATGTATTTTGATATTTATTAAATAAAAAATGCTTCGATACACACTTTAACATGTAAATCGAAGCATATGATGCAATATATTAATTTTTTATTCTATCAGCGAAACACGAAGTGTATTTACCATTCCTTTGTCTGTAATTGGCATAGCTGCTAAGTTAATAAGCATGTCGTTTTTCTTCACAAATCCTTTTTCTTTGGCAATTCTATTTACGTCTTCTACGGTATCATCTGTACTTACAAATTTGTCATAGAAAAATGCTTTTACGCCCCAAAGTAGGTTTAATTGTGAAAGTATTCTGTAGTTTGATGTAAATACTAAAATGTCTGAATCTGGTCGCCAAGCAGAAATCTGAAAAGCTGTATATCCACTGTTTGTCAGTGTACAAATTGCTTTTGCTTTAATTTCATTTGCCATATGTGAAGCGTGGTAACATATTGATTTTGTAATGTAACGCTTGGTACGAATATGCGGTGGCGAATGTGGCACCGTGATTAATGGCGAATCTTCAACACTTCTGATAATTTTCGTCATTTGCTCAATTACTTGTACTGGATATTTCCCAACCGAAGTTTCTCCTGATAACATGACCGCATCAGCGCCATCCATTACAGAGTTTGCAACGTCATTTACTTCCGCTCTTGTTGGCGTAAGACTCGTAATCATTGTTTCCATCATTTGTGTGGCAATGATTACTGGAATTCTCGCTTTTTTGGCGCGTAATACCAATTGCTTTTGAATTAGTGGAACTTCTTCCGCAGGAACTTCTACTCCTAAATCGCCACGAGCAACCATTAAACCATCACAATAAGCGACAATTTTATCAATATTTGCTACGGCTTCTGGTTTTTCAATTTTGGCTATGATCGGAATTTTATGTTCCGAATGCTCATTGATAATTGCTTGTAAGTCTATTAAATCTTGGCTATTACGCACAAATGAAAGTGCCAACCAATCTACTTCTTGCCCAATAGCAAAAATAGCGTCATTTATATCTTTTTCCGTTAATGCTGGTAATGAAATCGCTGTATTTGGAAGATTAACTCCTTTTTTAGATTTTAAAGGTCCGCCTTGAATTACTTTGGTTTTAACTTCTTTTTTTCCATCGGTAGCAATCACTTCAAACATCAATTTTCCATCATCAAGTAAAATGCGTTCACCTGCTTTTACATCTCTTGGGAAATTTTGATAGTTCATATACACCTTTTTGGAAGTGCCTTTGAATTCTTTTCCCGTGCAGAATGTAATTTCGTCTCCTGGTTCTACAATTACATCTTCTGCCATCACTCCAACTCTTAGTTTTGGACCTTGCAAATCGGCTAATATGGACGTATTGTATCCAAATTCTTTACTTAATTCGCGAATCATTTTAATTCGCTCTTTTACGTCTTCATAATCGGCATGCGAAAAGTTGATGCGAAATACATCTACTCCTTGCTCTATCATTTTTTTAAGGATTTCCTTCGTTCCTGTTGCAGGTCCTAAAGTCGCTACTATTTTCGTCTTTTTTCTTTTCGGCATTACTCAAAAATTAAATTGTTCTTAGATTTTAGTTGATTTGGGTCCACAATATATGCTGTAATTACTTCAGCAATTGCGTTTACTTTAGATACTATAATTTTGGAAGATTTTAAATAGCTTTCGCTAGATATTTTAATGAAATAATCTACTCTTTTTTGTTCAGGAATCAAATATTTAGAGATGGTTCGCTTGCCTTTTTGATCAGAAAATAATGATCCTGCACTTGCCATTTGTTCCACTTCTTTTTTACTGGTGTTTGCTACCAGATTCCATGTCACAAAATTTTCTTCATCGTCCCATTCGTATATCGAAAAAGAAGCTTCCAGATAATTATAGTCTAAATCTTCCCGTTTTCGTGCTAATTTCAGATTGAGATTGGTGTTCAATAAATACGCTAATCGATAATCTTCTGTTGAGCAATGAATTGCTATCAGCGTATAGTTATCTTCTTCAAAATCATCCTCAAAGAGTTTATGAATTGCCATAAATCTTACTATTAACAAATGTAAATATATAATTTAATGACTAGATAATAGTTAAATTTTAGTAATGATTCTAAAGATACCGCAACGAAAACGTTGTAGCTGATGCATTCTTTTTTTGAAATCGTAAAATCTGTACGGAAATTTGTGAAAATCGTATTTGAATGCGAAAAATGTATCCTAAATTTATTCTGAAATTTGTTTTTGAAAGGCAAAATAAGCACGTTTTGATGCTTTTTCTTCTGCTTTCTTTTTGGAAGTTGCACGTGCTTTTCCTGCAACTCTATTATCAATAAAAAGCTTTACTGCAAAATGCTTTAATTCGTCATTTCCAGTATCGTCATATACATCAAATTTGAAGTTTTTCTTTTCTTTTTGACACCATTCAATAAGTAAACTTTTATAACTGATCACTTTTCCTTCCAAACGTTCAATATCTACATATGGAGAAATCACACGATAGTGAATAAATTTATCACAGTATTTATAGCCTCTATCTAAAAATATGGCGCCAACCAATGCTTCAAATAAGTTTCCATGAATATTTTCACCAAAATTATCTTTTGGAATCCGTGATTGTGCTAAATCAATCAGTTTTAAATCGCGTCCAAGCTCATTCAAGTGTTCACGACTCACAATTTTAGAGCGCATTTTGGTTAAATAACCTTCATTACCAGATGGAACTTCGTTAAAAAGATATCCAGAAATCACGCTACTCAACATCGCATCTCCTAAGAACTCTAGGCGTTCATAGTTTACAGAATTTCCTTTCGCATCTTTCTGATTTAGAGAACGATGTGTAAAAGCTTTCTTATAAAGTTTCTTTTTGCGAGTTTTAAATCCTAAAATGTCTTCGAGTTCAGCAAAAAAATTCTCATCTTCTTTAGATCGAGAATTTAATATTTTGCGAACGAAGTTCATTTTAAATTAATTTAACTTTTTAAATAATACACACGCATTATGTCCTCCAAACCCAAATGTGTTGCTAAGGGCAACTTTTACATCTCGTTTTTGAGGTTTATTTAAAGTTAAGTTTAAACTTGGATCAATATTTTCATCTACGGTAGAATGATTTATTGTTGGTGGAACAATTCCGTGCTCAATAGCAAGTATGGAGGCAATTGCTTCAACTGCTCCGGCTGCTCCCAATAAATGTCCAGTCATGGACTTCGTAGAGTTTATGTTTATATTTTTAGCATGCGCACCGAAAATTTCTGTAATCGCTTTTAGCTCTGCTACATCTCCTAATGGAGTTGATGTTCCGTGTGTATTGATATGATCAACGTCTTCTGGTTGCATTCCAGCATTTTCAAGACAGTTTTTCATTACTGCAACAACACCTATTCCGTCTGGATGTGGTGCAGTCATATGGTAGGCATCCGAAGATAATCCGCCACCAGCAACTTCTGCATATATTTTTGCGCCTCTTGCTTTTGCATGTTCATATTCTTCAAGAACAATAGCGCCAGCTCCTTCACCAAGTACAAAACCATCTCTGGTTGCGTCAAATGGTCTGGAGGCACTTTGTGGATCATCATTACGTGTTGACATGGCGTGCATGGCGTTAAATCCACCCATTCCAGCAATAGTAACGGCAGCTTCACTTCCACCAGTTACAATGACGTCACAATGTCCTAATCTAATGTAATTTAAAGCATCAATCATAGCGTTTGCTGATGATGCGCAAGCAGATACCGTAGTATAATTAGGTCCCATAAATCCATATTTTATGGAAATGTTTCCAGGAGCAATATCTGAGATCATTTTTGGAATAAAGAAAGGATTAAATCTTGGAGTTCCGTCACCGTTGGCAAAGTTTATCATTTCTTCTTGAAAAGTTTCTAAACCACCAATTCCTGCTCCCCAAATAACACCTACTCTTAATTTGTTTACTGTATCTAAATCTAGTTTTGAATTTGCGATAGCTTCATCTGAAGCAACCATTGCATACTGCGAAAACTTATCCATTTTACGAGCATCTTTCCGATTCATAAAATCGGTTACCTCAAAATTCTTTAATTCACAAGCGAATTTTGTTTTGAACTTTCCTGCATCAAAATGTGTTACTGGAGCGGCTCCGCTTTTACCTGCGAGCAACGCGTTCCAATATTCTTCCACTGTATTTCCGATTGGGGTTAATGCACCCAAACCTGTAACTACAACTCGCTTTAATTCCATCTTTGATACGTTCGTTTAAAATTTAAGAAGAAACCCTTTTAACAAAACATTAGAATGCAAAAATATGCATTCTAATGTATCTTTTAAATATGAAAATGTTCTTTCCTTACTTTTTTGCTTCTTCGATGTAAGAGATAGCTTGACCAACGGTCGCTATGTTTTCTGCTTGATCATCTGGAATTTGGATATCGAATTCTTTTTCGAATTCCATAATCAATTCAACGGTGTCTAATGAATCTGCTCCTAAGTCGTTTGTAAAGCTACCTTCAGGTACAACTTCGTTTTCATCCACACCTAATTTGTCTACGATAATCGCTTTTACTCTTGATGCAATGTCTGACATAATCTTATAGTTTTTAAAATTTAATTGTTTGCAAAAATAAAAAACTTTAATTTAAAACAACATTTTGTTTGATAAATGTGCTCTAATTTACTAAAATTTTAGAATAAGTAATTTGCTTTTGCTTTCATTTTGTTAATAATTATTCTTTTTTTTGTCGAAACAACAGTTACTAAATTTCATTCTTTTTATGAAGCGTATTGCAATTTTTGCTTCGGGTTCCGGGACTAATGCTGAAAATATTATTGAATATTTTCAAGAACGAAATACCGCTTCCGTTGTTCAAGTTCTGACTAACAATCAGCATGCCAAAGTTTTAGAACGAGCTAAAACCCACAAAATCAGTGCCTTTAGCTTTAACAAAACCGCGCTATATCATAGCGATGACGTTCTGAATTTGTTACAGAGTGCACATATTGATTTGATTGTTCTTGCTGGATTTCTTTGGAAATTCCCTGAACATATTCTCGCCGCGTTCCCAAACAAGGTTGTCAATATACATCCTGCCTTGCTTCCAAAATATGGAGGAAAAGGCATGTATGGATCACATGTACATACTGCTGTGGTTGCAAATAAAGAAAAAGAAAGTGGCATTACCATACATTTTGTCAATGAAAATTATGATGAAGGCGCGATTATTTTCCAAGCAAAGACAAATTTAACCGAAATTGACACTCCAGAAACGGTTGCACAAAAGATTCATCAGTTAGAATATAAACACTTTCCAGAAGTCATTGCGCACGTGTTAACTTCAAATAATTAATACACACAATGGCAGATGTACATATATATACCGATGGTTCTTCTAGAGGAAATCCAGGACCTGGTGGTTACGGAATTGTGATGGAATGGGTTGGAAAATCATATCGAAAAGAATTTTCAGAAGGTTTTCGAAAAACAACCAACAATCGTATGGAATTGCTTGCCGTAATTGTTGCTTTAGAAAAACTAAAATACATGCATACCGAAGCTAAAGTATTTACAGATTCGAAATATGTAGTAGATTCTGTAGAAAAAAAATGGGTGTTAGGTTGGGAGAAGAAAGGGTTTTCTGGAAGAAAGAACACAGATTTATGGATTCGCTTTTTAAAAATTTACCGACGACACATTGTTCGCTTTCAATGGATAAAAGGGCATAATAACCATATACAGAACGAACGTTGCGATTTTTTAGCCGTTGAAGCTTCAAAAAAAGATAAAGTTAAGATTGATACTTATTTCGAAAGTCAAAACAATGTATAGTAAACAATCATTTTTGGTATCATATTTGTATTTTTACTTTTATAATTCCCTCAATATCAAAGTATGAAAATCTATATTGCAATTCTTAGTATCCTATTTAGTATTCCACTTTCTGCCCAAGAAGAGTGGGAATTGAAGAAGGACAAAAATGATATTCAGGTGTATACCAAATCTATTAGTTCTAGCAAAATAAAGGCATATAAAGCCCTAATGACAGTCAAAAGTTCTTTGAATAAGGTAAAAGATGTTATCATAGACGGCGACCAATTACACGTTTGGAATTATAAAGCTATCGATAGTAAACTCCTTAAAAAGCATTCAGAAAGCCAATATCTTATTTGGATGGCACTCGATCTTCCTTGGCCATTACGCAACAGAGATGTTGTGGTTTCGCTACATATAAAAAGAATTACAAAAAACGTGTTGCGCATTGATATGATGTCAGCTTCTGATCAATATGAAGAACAAGAAGATTATTTACGTATTACTTCCTGTGAAGGCTATTGGTTATTAGAGCAACAAGGTGATATGGTGAAAATTACGCATCAAATGCATGGTGATCCAAGCGGGAATTTACCAAATTGGTTTGTAAATAGTACTATTACAAGAGCGCCATATTATAACTTTTTGGCGTTAAAAGAAAAAGTTGAATAGTTTACGAATAAAAAAAATCAGTAGTGTCCGATGAGAGATTTTAGACCGCTTACTTCGACTTCGCTCAGCACAAGCCGCTGTTAGAATAAAGAACCAAGACTTGCTTCTAACTAATTGATAAACAGAAATAATTTTAAAAGTACATCTAGTATTTACTATTTTTTTAAAACTATTTTTAAAAGCAAGGTGTTATTAAAATAAAACACTTAATCTTCAATTATAAATAGACTTTAATACATTTTGAATAATTTTAATCGGACACTCGTGTAAAAAAAATTAGAAAAAGAATATCAAAACTTACATCTACCGCATCAAGGTATTTTTCTTGGGGAAATTTTATGTAAGTTTGCAAAAAAAATTTAATTTAGGAGAATGAGCAAATTATTAATTGTAGGAACGGTTGCTTTTGATGCTATTGAAACGCCATTTGGAAAAACAGATAAAATTTTAGGTGGCGCAGCTACATATATTGGACTGTCTGCTTCGAATTTTAATGTAGATTCAGCTATTGTATCGGTTGTTGGGGAAGATTTTCCGCAGGAATATTTAGATATGTTAGCAGCTAGAAATATTGATATTTCTGGTATTGAAGTTGTAAAAGGCGGAAAAACATTCTTCTGGAGTGGAAAGTATCATAATGATATGAATTCAAGAGATACGTTAGCGACAGAGTTAAATGTATTGGCAGATTTTAATCCGGTTGTTCCTGAAAATTATAAAGATGCAGAAATTGTAATGTTAGGAAACTTACATCCTGGCGTACAAATGAGCGTGATTAATCAAATGACCAAGAAACCAAAGTTAATTGTATTAGATACGATGAATTTTTGGATGGATTGTGCTTGGGATGATTTAATCGAAGTCATTAAAAAAGTAGACGTAATTACCATTAATGATGAAGAAGCGCGTCAATTATCAAAAGAATACTCTTTAGTAAAAGCTGCTCAGAAGATTCATGAAATGGGTCCTAAATATGTAGTGATTAAAAAAGGAGAACACGGAGCATTGATTTTCAATGATGGAAATATTTTCTTTGCACCAGCATTACCACTAGAAGAAGTATTTGATCCAACTGGAGCTGGAGATACATTTGCAGGAGGATTTTCTGGATATTTAGCACAGCATAAAAATATTTCGTTTGAAAGTATGAAAAATGCTATTATATACGGATCTAATTTAGCTTCCTTCTGTGTGGAGAAATTTGGAACACAACGAATGGAAACGCTCACAAGTGAAGAAATAACGGAGCGCTTAAAACAATTTAAGCAACTGACTCAGTTCGAAATAGAAGTAAACTAAAAAAAAGCGCTCAGTCATGAGCGCTTTTTTTTGTCACAATAAGTATGAACAACACAACAAACTACACTAATGAGTGACGCTTTGAAACACGAGTGCGGAATTGCACTCCTACGACTTTTAAAACCATTAGAGTACTATAAAGAAAAATATGGTACCGCATTTTATGGCATTAATAAAATGTACTTATTAATGGAAAAACAACACAATAGAGGGCAAGATGGTGCTGGACTGGCAAGCATTAAGCTTAATATGAATCCGGGGGAACGTTATATTAGTAGAGTTCGTTCCAACAATCAACAACCTATACAAGATGTTTTTGCGCAAATAAACGAGCGTATTAATGAAATTATACTCGAAAAACCTGAATTGCAAGAAAACGTAGCGCTTCAAAAAAAGCAATTACCATATGTTGGCGAATTGTTTTTAGGACACGTACGTTATGGAACTTTTGGTAAAAATAGTATTGAAAGTGTACATCCGTTTTTGAGACAAAATAACTGGATGCATCGTAATTTGATTGTTGCTGGAAACTTTAACATGACCAATGTAAATGATCTTTTTGAAAACCTGATTACTATTGGACAGCATCCGAAAGAGAAAACGGATACGGTGACTGTGATGGAAAAAATTGGTCACTTTTTGGATGATGCTGTTGCCAAATTGTATAAAAAACTAAAAGACGAAGGTTATAATAAACAAGAAGCGTCTCCACTAATTGCGGAACGATTGAATATTGCGAAAATTTTGCGAAGATCTGCAAAAGATTGGGACGGCGGTTACGCGATGGCTGGATTATTAGGTCACGGAGATTCTTTTGTTTTGAGAGATCCTGCGGGAATTAGACCAGCGTATTACTATCAAGATGATGAAATTGTTGTAGTTACTTCGGAACGTCCTGTGATTCAAACAGTATTTAATGTAGATTTTGATCAGGTAAAAGAAATTAAACCAGGAAATGCATTAATCATCAAAAAAGATGGAACTGTTAAAAGTAAAGAAATCTTAAAGCCTTTAGAACGCAAAGCATGTTCTTTTGAACGGATTTATTTTTCTCGCGGAAGCGACGCAGAAATCTATAAAGAGCGAAAAATGCTAGGGAAATTACTTCTTCCCAAAGTATTAAAAGCTATTGATGATGATATTAGAAATACGGTGTTTTCTTTTATCCCAAATACAGCAGAAACTTCTTTTTTCGGTTTAACCGAAGCTGTGGAAGAGTATTTAAACGAACGTAAAACCAAAGAAATTTTAGACGGACAACGTTCCTTATCTGCTGAAAAAGTTCGAGAAATTCTTTCCGAAAGACCGCGTGTAGAGAAAATTGCCATTAAAGATGTAAAATTACGAACCTTTATTACGGAAGATAGCAGCCGTGACGATTTGGTTGCACACGTATACGACGTTACGTATGGCGTTATACAACCCGAAGACAACTTAGTGATTATTGATGATAGTATTGTTCGTGGAACGACGCTGAAAAAGAGTATTATTAAAATGATGGATCGTTTGCATCCTAAGAAAATAGTTGTCGTTTCATCTGCGCCACAAATACGCTACCCGGATTGTTATGGAATTGATATGGCACGTATAGAAGATTTAATTGCGTTTAAAGCTGCGCTATCGCTTTTAAAAGATCAAAATAAGTATGACTTAGTAGAAGAAGTCTACAACAAGTGTAAAGCACAAGAAGGCTTAAAAGATATTCATGTTCAGAACTTTGTAAAGGAAATTTACGATCCTTTTACAGATGAAGAAATATCAGAAAAAATAAGTGAACTTATCAAAACAGATGTAGTCAATGCGGAAGTCAAAGTGATTTTCCAAAAAGTAGCAAATCTCAATAAAGCATGCCCAAATAATTTAGGAGATTGGTATTTTACAGGAAACTACCCAACTGATGGCGGAAACCGTGTTGTAAATCGTGCTTTTATTAACTTTTATGAAGGCAATAAAGAACGTGCGTATTAGACATTTAGTTTCAAATTATTATGAATAATTTTCATAAAGAAAAATTAATTTATAATGGTTAATATCATAAAGAAAAGTTAAAATACACACTTAGTCTAAAAAAGAGGTATTTGGTCTAATATATTAGGGCAAGTTTATCAACTCGACTTACATTAGCAATGCCATAGCATAAGTAGGTTAAGTTCATGGTAAGATTTGGGGCAAAAAAAGGTGGTTAATTCCACCTTTTTTTATGCGCAAAAGTGAAATTAGACTTGTTCCCGCGGAGGCGGGAATCTCTTAGACCGCTTTCGTTTTTAGATTTTAGACCGCTTCGCTTTTAGATGCTTACTCGGAATCTATTTTCATTATTATAAAGTTTAAATCGTGAAGTTTAAATTGTTTCTCACTCATATGAGAAACTGAATCGAGTTGAGTTTGACGTTGTTTTTCTGCCTTATCAGTTTGTTATTTCGCACTTAATGCGGAATCCACTTTGAAACGCTTTAGGTTTCTGCCTGTGCAGGAATAACATCAGAAAATATCTTGGCTCTTCTTAGATCGCTTTGCTTTTAGATGTTTACTCGGAACCTGTTTAGAAAATAAGTTTTCAAACTTTTATAAAAGCATCATTAAAAAACATCCTGATTCTTGATTCTGAAAGTCTTGGCTCTTTTATTCTGTATATTTCAAAATTGTATAAAACTCATACTAAATAATATTTACATGAGATCCCGCTCTACAGCGGGATTACTTCAACTTACAGTTTTGTGTTCGCTCTGCAAGCTTCACTAAACTGAGTTTCAAAAAAAAAAGACGAACATTGCTGTTCGCCTTTTCTATTTTACAAAAGTATTTTCTAATTACTTACTCTCTGCATAACGCTTTTCAACTTCATTCCAGTTAATTACATTAAAAAATGCATTGATATAATCTGGACGTCTGTTTTGATAGTTTAAGTAATATGCGTGTTCCCAAACATCTAATCCTAAAATTGGTGTTCCGCCACAACCAACTCCTGGCATTAACGGGTTATCTTGATTTGGTGTAGAACATACTTCTACTTTTCCTCCTTTATGCACACAAAGCCAAGCCCAACCAGATCCAAACTGTGTTGCTGCCGCTTTGCTAAATGCTTCAATGAATTTATCTTTAGAACCAAAAGCAGCTTCGATAGCGTCTTTTAATTCTCCTGAAAGATATCCTCTATCATCTGGGTTCATTACTGTCCAAAAAAGACTGTGGTTGTAAAATCCGCCTCCATTATTACGAACTCCTGCATTGCTCATGTCTAAGTTCGTTAAAATATCTTCGATTGATTTTCCTTCTAAGTCTGTTCCTTCAATTGCATTATTCAATTTTGTAGTATATCCGTTATGATGTTTTGAATGGTGAATTTCCATTGTTCTTGCATCAATATTTGGTTCTAAAGCGTCGTAAGCGTATGATAATTCTGGTAATTTAAAAGCCATTGTATCTAGATTTATTAATTAAACATTCATTTTAATACCTACAAATTTAATCATCTGTTAGCACATAATGAAACGATTGAAACAGATTGTGTTAATCTTCACATAAAATAAATCTATACCAGAAGGGTTCAATCTTTCATTTTTAAGGGTGAAATTCTTTTAAAAAACGCAACACTTACGTATTAAATTATAAAATTACTGCGAAATAACACGTGCGATTTTGAAAAAATTCCGTTTCTTTATAAATTACAATATCAATTTAACCAATTGATAATCTTATATATAGTATTAACTAAAAAACTTTTAAACCATGAAAAAAAAGAACCTAGTCAAAAAATTACAGCTTAAAAAGGCGCAAATTTCTAATCTTTCCAACGCTAAAGTTATTGGAGGATTTGATGCTGAACCTTGGTCAACAAAACCACGAACATGTCTTACTCAAAATTGTACAGAATTTAACACCTGTCCTTGTATAACAATTGCAACATGTCTTACTGACGAATGTATAACGAGATCATGCAATCCAGATGTTTGTCCTGATCCTTTTTAATAGACAGAAAATACTAATGAATTTTAAAAACATACCAATTAATAAAATCCAGCTTTATCATGAAGCTGGATTTTTGTTTTTAGGATATTTATAAAATACTACAAAATAATGTATACGTTTTTGGAATTCTTTGCGTTTCTTTAGCAATGGGTAACAATTTAACCAATTGGTACTCTTCTGTATATAATGTTTAACTAAAAATTTTAAATCATGAAAAAAAAGAATTTAATCAAAAAATTACAATTCAAGAAAACACAAGTTTCTAATTTAGCAAAAGATCAAGTTGTTGGCGGCGGATCAAGATTTCAATGTGAACCAATTGATTTGTCGTTATTAGAAACATGTTATCCAGGTTGTGGACTTACAGAAAATTGCAACACTAATTATAGAGGATGTAATAACCAAACAAACAACTGTGGCACAAATAACTGTGGCACAAATAATTGCAATCCATCAGGAGGAATCTCTTGTCCAGGATATGTGTGCTAAACACTTTATCATATATTAAAACAATCCAGCTTTATTATGAAGCTGGATTATTTATTTTGTAGCTACTTTACAATTTAAGCTATCTTTGTAGACATCGCTAAACTTCTTTCTGTGTCTAAACCATTCATCATTTACAATGCTTCTGCAGGTTCTGGAAAAACGTATACGCTCGTTAAGGATTATTTGCGCATCTTACTCAAAGCAGTTCATAAAGATGCATACAAGCAAATATTAGCGGTTACGTTTACAAATAAGGCTGTTGCCGAAATGAAAGCGAGAATCATTGAAGCTTTAACCGCTTTTACGCTCGATGAAATTCCACAAAAATACAAACCTCTTTTTTCTGAATTTACTGATGAATTAAAACTTCATCCTGCACAATTACAGCAAAAAGCCAAAGAAGTTTTAAAAAGTGTGTTGCACAATTATGCTTTTTTTGAAGTTGCTACGATTGATAAATTCACACATAGTGTCATCAGAACGTTTGCATACGATTTGAAACTTCCGTTGAATTTTGAAGTTGAACTCGATACAGACGCGTTATTAAATGAAGCCGTTGACCAATTAATTTCAAAAGCTGGTGAAAGCAAATTAATTTCAGATGTGTTGATTGATTTTGCATTAGAAAAAGCTGACGACGATAAAAGTTGGGACATTGCTTTCGATTTGAATAAGATTGCAAAGCTGCTGCTGAATGAAAACGAAAAACCACACCTTCGGAAACTAAAAGATAAAACACTAGAAGATTTTAGCGAGCTGAAAACGTTGCTTAAAAAGAAAATTAAAACAACTTCGGACACACTTGTCAATGCCGGAAAAGAAGTTTTGGAACTTATTGCGAGTTCAGGATTGCAATTTGATGATTTTCTGCGCAAAACCTTGCCAAACCATTTTCAGAAAATTGCTGATAAAGATTTTGATGAAAAACGCTTGTACGGAAACAAACTTTCCGAAGCATTAGAAAGCGGAATTGTATATAAAAAAGCTTTAGATCCTTTGAAAGCGTCAGCTATTGATGCTTTATTGCCACAACTCAACGAAAGTTATCACAGCTGTAAAGCAAATGTTTTTGAATTGAGTTTTTTGAGGAATTTCTATAAAAATGCTACGCCACTTTCTGTGCTAAACGCGATTCAACACGAACTGGAAACCATCAAAGAAGAACAAAATTTAGTGTTGATTTCGGAGTTTAATACTTTAATTAGCGAAAGTATAAAAGACGAACCTGCGCCATTTATTTATGAGCGTTTGGGCGAAAAATACAAGCATTATTTCATTGATGAATTTCAAGATACATCTATTATGCAATGGGAAAATTTAATTCCGTTGATTTCCAATAAGCTTCAAACCGAAACCTCAGATGCTAAAAGCGGAACTTTGACTATTGTTGGCGACGCAAAACAATCTATTTATCGGTGGCGCGGCGGAAAAGCAGAACAATTTATTGGATTGAATCATGACGTGAATCCTTTCTTCGTGGAAAAAGAAAAGGTTGAATTGCCTAGAAATTACCGCAGTTATGACGAAATTATCAACTTTAACAATGGTTTCTTTCAACACATTTCAAAATTCTTTAGTCAAGAAAAATATGCAGCTATTTACAAAAACGGAAGCTCGCAACTCACCAACGACAAAAAGGGTGGTTTTGTTTCGTTTCATTTTATAGAAGCAAAAACTGTTGAGGAGGAATTTGAGATTATTCCAGAAATGGTCATTGAAAAAATTCGCGATTTAGAAACAAAAGGCTTTCAATACAAAGATATTTGTGTGCTTACGCGAAGAAAATCGGAAGGAATTGCAATTGCAGATATTCTGTCAACACATCAAATTCCAATCATTTCTTCGGAAACTTTACTCATAAGTCGTTCACTAGAAGTACAATTTATTAATGATGTACTTCGATTGGCAATTCAACCAAAAAACAACGAAGTAAAGCTTCATTTATTAAATTATCTGGCAACAGAAAAATTAGATATTTCAGAAACACATCCATTTTTAAAAACACACGTTGCGCTGGAGCCTGAAGCATTATTTAAAGCGTTGACCGATTTCAGTTTTGACTTCACCTATTTCTTGCAACTTTCCTTGTATGAAGCTGTGGAATATTGTGTGCGCGCGTTTCAACTCACGGAGAAATCAGATGCGTATGTGCAGTTTTTCCTTGATTTTGTTTTGGAATATACGCAGAAGAAACAATTGGGTTTTGCAGGTTTCTTGGAACATTGGGAAAAGAAAAAGAATCATTTAAGCATTGTGGCTTCTGGTTCTGAAAATGCGGTTCAAATTATGACGATTCACAAAGCAAAAGGATTGGAATTTCCTGTCGTTATTTTCCCGTTTGCCAATACAGATATTTACAAAGAACTAGAGCCAAAACTCTGGTATCCGATTAATAAAGATGATTTTAATGGTTTTGAGGAAGCGTATTTGAATCTGAATAGTACGATTCAAGAATATGGCGAATTGGGCGCGCAATTGTATGAAGAGCGACAATCGCAGTTAGAATTGGACAATTTTAATATATTATATGTAGCATTTACGCGTGCTGTACAACAATTGCATGTGATTACAAAAAAAGATGTTGATCGTACTGGAAATGAACGTTTGCAGACATTTTCGGGTTTATTCATCAATTATTTGAAGGAAAGTGATAAATGGAATGATGAGCTTTCATACTACGTATTTGGTGATTCAGAGGAAAATCTAGCGAAAGCGGACACTTCAGAAAAAATTCGCACCATAGTTCAAGAACAATTTATAAGTACAGCGAAGGAAGATCACAACTTACATTTGCTTACTAAACAAGGTTTATTGTGGGACACAACGCAAGAACAGGCTATTGAAAAAGGAAATTTAATTCATGATGTGTTGGCGCAAATAAAATATCCGCCGGACATTGATTTTGTGTTGGACGAATATATTTCGAAAGGAATTATTGATGACCAACAGCGTGAAAAATTGTCGGAAAGTATAAATCGTGTGGTAAATCATCCAGAAATTGCGCCTTATTTTGATCAAGATAATACGGTTTATAATGAAAAAGACATTATTTCGAAAGCTGGAAAAATAATGCGTCCTGATAGAATTGTGGTTAATTCGAACAATGAAACCATACTTATTGATTACAAAACGGGCATGCACAATCCATTTTATGTGGAACAAGTGTATGAATATGCAGATACATTGATAGAAATGGATTTTAAGGTCACGAAAAAAATCTTACTCTATATAAATGAAGAAATCATTATTAAATATATATAACTCAAAAATCGTAGCTATTTTTGTATAAAATAAAATAAGTATGTACGGAAGTATACAACAACACTTAGAAAAAGAACTTCAAGAAATTAAAGAAGCGGGACTTTACAAAAAAGAACGCATCATCACTTCGCCACAAGGCGCTGAAATTACTATAAATACTGGAGAAACTGTACTAAATTTTTGTTCGAACAATTACTTAGGATTATCATCGCATCCAGATGTAATTCAGGCGGCAAAAGACACAATGGATACGCATGGTTTTGGAATGTCTTCTGTTCGTTTTATTTGTGGAACGCAAGATATTCATAAAACATTAGAAAAAAGTATAGCAGACTATTACGGAACAGAAGATACCATTTTATATGCGGCGGCTTTTGATGCTAATGGTGGTGTTTTTGAACCATTACTTACCAAAGAAGATGCAATCATCTCTGATTCGCTCAATCATGCATCTATTATTGATGGCGTTCGTTTGTGTAAAGCGGCTCGTTATCGGTACCAAAATAATGATATGGTTGACTTGGAAAAGCAATTGCAACAAGCAAATGCAGACGGCGCACGATTTAAAATTGTTGTAACAGACGGCGTTTTTTCTATGGACGGATTAGTTGCTCCATTAGATGAAATTGCTGTGTTAGCTGAAAAATATGACGCAATGATTCTGATTGACGAATGTCATGCTACTGGTTTTATTGGTAAAACAGGACGTGGAACGCTGGAAGAAAAAAATGTAATGAGCAAAATAGACATCATTACAGGAACGCTTGGAAAAGCTATGGGCGGCGCAATGGGCGGATATACCACAGGAAAAAAAGAAATTATTGAAATATTACGCCAACGATCAAGACCCTATTTATTTTCGAACTCGTTAGCACCAGCAATTGTTGGAGCTTCTATCAAAGTCTTTGAAATGCTGTCAACAGATACAACCTTACGCGATAAATTATCCGAAAACACGGCATATTTCAGAAAAGGAATCAAAGATGCTGGTTTTGATTTTATAGATGGCGACTCGGCAATTGTACCTGTAATGCTATATGACGCGAAGCTTTCACAAATAATGGCAGATAAATTATTGGAAAAAGGGATTTATGTAATTGGTTTCTTTTATCCAGTAGTTCCGAAAGGAAAAGCAAGAATACGAGTTCAATTATCTGCGGCACATACCAAGGCTCACTTAGATGCTGCCATTGCTGCATTTACAGAGATTGGGAAAGAATTAAATGTAATTTAAAAGCTTAATTACACAAATTTCTTAAATGATTCTAAAAAAATTAATATATTTGTCTTTGTTAATAAGTATTAACAACTTACATTTGTCCTTTAATTAACACTTAAAATTAAATAATTAACATGAAACATCTTAGCAGATTTTTAGTTGCTTTGTTGCTTGTAGTAGGATTCAGCAACGTAAAAGCTCAAGACTCAAATAACCCTTGGCAGATTAACATCTCGGTTAATGCTGTTGACTTCTATCCAACAAATGATATGGAAGCAGCTGGTATAACAGGAAAGTGGTTTGACGAATATTTTAATGTAGGAGACCATTATAACATCCTACCAACACTTTCTTCAGTTAGTGTTTCCAAATATGTTGGAGACGGATTTTCTGTTGGAGTTAGAGGTTCTGTAAACAGAATCGAAAAGTATGGAGACGTAGCAGTTGAAGATTTAACTTACTACGGATTCGATGCAAACATCAAGTACAACATCAATGAACTTTACAACATGGGGAAATTTGATCCTTATGTAGAAGTTGGTGGAGGTTACACTTGGGTTGATGATATCGGAGCTGGTACAGTAAACGCAGGTTTAGGTATCAACTACTGGTTCACAGAAAACATTGCATTCAACATTCAAACATCTTACAAGCATTCTTTTGAGGATTATTTAGCTCCTCACTTCCAACACTTAGCAGGTATTGCTATCAAGTTTGGTGGAAAAGATACCGATGATGATGGAATTTTTGATAAAGATGACGCTTGTCCAGACGTAAAAGGTTTACCAGAATTTAATGGTTGTCCTGATACTGACGGTGACGGAATCGAAGACAGTAAAGATGACTGTCCTGATACTGCAGGTTTAGCTGCATTAAACGGATGTCCTGATACTGACGGTGACGGAATTGCTGATGGTAAAGATGACTGTCCAGAAGTAGCAGGTACTGCTGCAATGAACGGATGTCCTGATACTGACGGTGATGGAATCACTGATGCTAAAGATAACTGCCCAACTGAAGCTGGACCATCTGCAAACAAAGGTTGCCCTTGGACTGACAAAGACGGTGACGGAGTATTAGACAAAGATGACAGATGTCCAGAAGTAGCTGGTGTTGCTGAAAACGATGGATGTCCTCCAATCGCTAGAATGACTGTAACTGAAATTACAGTATTAGACAACTTAGCTAGAACTGTATATTTCAATTCTGGAAAAGATTCTTTCAAGCCTGAAACGTATGCTATCTTAGACAAGATTGCTGAGTTATTAAAAGGTTTCCCGAAAGAAGAATTCACAATTGGTGGTCACACTGATAGCGTTGGTTCTGATTCTTTAAACCAAAAATTATCTAATGCAAGAGCAAATGCAGTTGTAACATACTTAAGAAGTAAAGTAAGTAACAAGTTTACAGCTACTGGATACGGTGAATCTCAGCCAATTGCCTCTAACAAGACAAGAAAAGGTAGAGCACAAAACAGAAGAGTAGATATTAAATTAGTTAGATAATTAATTTAAACTCAAAATAACTTCATAAAAAACGCCACGATATATCGTGGCGTTTTTTTATTTTTACAACATGAAATCATTCCTTTCTCATGTTGTTCGCTATATTTTAGAAAACAATACCGACATTAGTAATCTTACACTGGTATTGCCTAGCAAAAGAGCAGGCGTTTTCTTAAAGCATGAACTTTCACAACAAATTAAAAAAACTTCCTTTGCTCCAACTATTCTCAGCATAGAAGAATTGGTAGAGCAAATTTCAGGATATACCTCAGTTAGTAATACTGAATTACTATTTGAATTTTACACCGTATACAAAACACTAACACCGAAAGAATCTCAAGAACCTTTTGATTCCTTTTCAAAATGGGCGCAAATACTTTTACAGGACTTTAATGAAATTGATCGCTATCTGATTCCGCAAAAAGAAATTTTTAATTACTTAGGTGCGATTCAAGAAATTAATCATTGGTCAATGGAAAAAGAACCAACAGCTTTGGTTAAAAATTATCTAACGTTTTGGAACAAGCTTGAGGAATATTACACTGCGTTAACCGAAAAAATCACGCAAAAAGGAATTGCCTATCAAGGTTTGGTTTACAGAGAAGCCGTTGATAGTTTAGAGTTCTATCTTCAAAAAAACGAAAACAACAAACATTATTTTATTGGTTTCAATGCGTTGAATACTGCAGAAGAAAAAATCATTCAAGAATTTTTAGAAGTTGGCTTGGCAGAAATTTTATGGGATACAGATCATGTTTTCTTTGACGATCCTGAACACGATGCAAGTTTGTTTTTACGTCGCCATCGCTACGACTGGAATTATTTTAAGAAGAATGCCTTTTCTTGGATTGCTGATAATTTTTCAAGCAAGAAAAATATCGAAATCATTGGTGTTCCCAAAAATGTAACGCAAGCAAAACACATCGGGGAAATTCTTCAAGAGTTGCAACAAAATAATGAAACCTTACAAGATGTTGCAGTCGTTTTAGGCGATGAACAATTGTTGATTCCGTGCCTAAACTCATTGCCCGCAGAAATTGAAAAGCTCAATATTACCATGGGATTTCCGCTAAAAGATATTCCGCTAGCAACAACTTTCAATAATTTATACTTACTACAAGAACATCACCGAAACGATGCTTTTTACTATAAAAATATCATCAATGTACTTTCAGACACAAACTTGCGTCCACTTTTTCAGCAAGAAGATACCAACGTAGCGGCAGATATTATTCAATATATTCAAGCAAATAATATTATTTACGTGCCTACGGAATTGATTGTAGAACGATTTCCGGAAGACATTCGAGATATTGCCGAAATGCTTTTTACGTATTGGACCGATAATCCAAAAGTTGCCATTCAAAACTGTATCACGTTAATTCGTCGCTTAAAAACAAGATTAATTGAAGATCGTGAGCAACATTTGTTAGCATTGGAATATTTATATCGTTTCAACGAAGTCTTCAATCAGTTGCAACATTTAACCAAACAACACAATTACATTGCAGATATTAAATCGTTATTGGCGTTGTATAAAGAGATTATTAGCACAGAAACACTCGATTTTAAAGGTGAGCCGCTTCAAGGATTACAATTAATGGGAATGTTAGAAACGCGCGTACTCGATTTTAAAACCGTGATTCTTTCTTCCGTGAACGAAGGTATTTTGCCTTCTGGAAAAAGCAACAATTCATTTATTCCATTCGATCTTAAAAAACAGTTCAATCTTCCAACATACAAAGAAAAAGATGCCATTTATACGTATCACTTTTACAGATTGTTGCACAGAGCAGAAAATATTTATTTGCTATACAATACCGAAGCTGATGGTTTAAATGGTGGCGAAAAAAGTCGTTTTTTAATGCAATTAGAAACGTATAAAATGCCAAATCATACAGTTTCGCAAAATGTAGTGATTCCGAAAGTACCAAAAATAGAAAGTCGTTTGCAAGAAGTACAAAAAGAAGCGACTATTTTAGAACGCATCAAAGATATTGCAAACAAAGGTTTTTCGCCTTCTGCATTAACGTCTTACATTCGGAATCCAATTGATTTTTATTACCAAAAAATTCTCGGCATCAGAGAATACGAAGCTGTAGAAGAAACTGTGGCAGCAAATACACTTGGAACTGTTGTTCATGATACGTTAGAGTTATTGTACAAACCATTTGAAGGAAAAATTGTGGTGACAGATGATATCAAAGCAATGTTCCAAAAGGTAGAACAATTGGTTACCGATAACTTCAAAAAAGCGTATGGAGAAGGAAATATTCATCGCGGCAAAAACCTCATCATTTTTAATGTTGCAAAACGCTATGTAACCAACTTTTTGAACCAAGAATTGCAAACCTTGAAAACGGGAAAAACCTTGCGAATTCTTCAAATAGAACAAACATTACGAGCCAAAGTTGAAATTCCTGAACTTGATTTTCCAGTTTATATTGGCGGAAAAGCAGATCGTGTAGACGAACTAGACGGCGTGATGCGAATTATTGATTATAAAACTGGAAAAGTGTCGCAAGGCGATGTAGAAATTGTAGATTGGGATTTGCTTACGCAAGATTTTAAATTCAGCAAAAGCTTTCAAGTATTGGCGTATGCGTACATGATTTATCAAAAACAGCCGTTTCAGCAAGATACAGAAGGAGGAATTATTTCGTTTAAGAATTTACAAAGCGGATTTTTAAAATTCGGAACGAAAGATAAACCAGGAAGTCGCACCAAAAATCAATTGGTTACTTCAGAAACGTTGGATGATTTTTTAGTTGAATTAAAAAAGCTTATTCTTGAAATTTGCAATCAAGCCATTCCATTCACAGAAAAAGAAGTCTAATCATGATACAGAAGCTCAAAAACAACGTTTTAACGCGCATTAACCAAAAAGATATACTGATTGATTACTTTTTCAAAAAGAACGATCAAGCAAAGCCTGTTGTCATATTTTGTCATGGCTATAAAGGTTTCAAAGATTGGGGCGCGTGGGACTTGGTTGCAGAAGCTTTTGCTGACGCAGGATTTTTCTTTGTGAAGTTTAATTTTTCGCATAATGGCGGAACGATGGAACAACCAATTGACTTTCCAGATTTGGAAGCATTCGGTGAGAACAATTATACCAAAGAACTAGATGATTTGCAATTCGTGATCAATCATATCATGAAAGATTCTTTTGTATTTTCTGCGGAAGCGAACACACAACATATTTCTTTAATTGGTCATTCGCGCGGCGGCGGAATTGTAATTATAAAAGCAGAAGAAGAACCTAAAATTTCTACGGTAATTTCTTGGGCTGGCGTTTCAGATTACGCGTCACATTTCCCGAAAGGAGAAGCTTTAAAAGAGTGGAAACAAACAAATGTAATGTATGTTGTAAATGGTAGAACGAAGCAAGAAATGCCACATTTTTATCAGTTTTTTGAAGATTTTAAAGCGAATGAAACACGTTTAGATATTGAAAGAGCGACCAAAAACTTGAAAATTCCACAATTGATTGTTCATGGAACTTCAGATCCTGCAGTTCCACTAAAAGATGCAGAAAATTTACATAAATGGAATCCGAAAAGCACATTAGAATTCATTGAAAAAGCCGATCATGTTTTTGGCGCGCGTCATCCGTGGAACGAATTGAAATTGCCAAACAATCTGGAAGAAGTTATAAAAACAACGATTAAGTTTATAAAAAATGCATAAAAAAAAGTGACCCGAAGTTCACTTTTAAATATGTTAACAGCAAAAATTTAGCAAAATTTAGCGCTTATTGTAGCTGTTATAATTATGATACAATGTGCAGACGACCATGTAACCGTAGTTACTGTAGGAGTTACACCGCCTTCTATTTCCATTTGTTGGCTATCTGTCAAAATACAAATACGCTCTTTGTTCAATTCTAATCTTTTAATGCTTCGTTTTTTCATATTAGTAAGTTTTAATTAGTGAATAATAAATATGCAAGAAATCGTGTTTAGGCACAATTACAATGCGTGTCAGCATTTGTGTAAGCTGTAGATACAGAAATTGTACACAGTAATGAAACACCACAAACCCAAGTGCCTGCGTAGCCTGCTTTTATTTCAGATGGACTCATGTCTGAAATTACTTTTTTCTTTAATTCCAATTTTTTCATACTTCGTTTTTTCATATTAGTAAGTTTTAATTTGTGAATAATAATTGAAATATAGAAGATAATACTACCTAAAACCTACTGAAACAATGTAAAGGTGCGAAAGAGTTCTTGCAATTTATAAATTGCATATAAATGCAGTTAAATGACAGCAAGTCAAGGTGGAAAAGCTGGTTTGAAGCTTGTGAATAAGAGCTTGAGAATTCGATAATTGTAGTTCCTTTAATTTAAAATATATAGCTGATTTGGTATGAAAATTGCCAAATTTCAATAGAAGAAGTATTGATAACTAAAGTGGCAGGAAAGGAAAGAAAAAAGAGCGAACCGAAGTTCGCTCTGAGTTAAGGATTATAAAATAATAATATATTCTACCGTTGTGAGTCCGCCGCTAATCTCATTAACATGCTGAACTTCGTATTGTGTCAATTTTTCTAACATATCAATTATCTTTCTTGATTATTACACGTTTCTGGATGACATGTATATACCATTGCTGTATCACCGCTACAATTGGGATCGTCCGAACCTCTTCTCAACTGCCCTTTTAAAGCTTCAATTTTTAGACTACTAATTACTTTTTTGTTTAAGTTGAGATTTTTTAAATTTCGTTTTTTCATATTATAAAGTTTTGGTTAATATCTAAAAATACAAAATATTATGATGTAACTGATTTATTGTTTCTATAATGAAAAAGTTTAGGTACAAAAAAAGCCATTCAAAAAATGATCTTGAATAGCTTTCTAGTATGTTGAAAAATATTTTATTCTGTTTCTTTCAATATCAATAATGGCAAACGACTTTCGAAGTCAGATTTCTTGATTGAATTTTGTTCCCACAATTTTTTAAAGAATCCACGTTTGCGTCTAAAAACACAAATTAAATCTGGATTGTTTTCATTCAAATGTTCCAAAACTCCTTGAAATAACGTTGCATTTTCCGAACTTTTATACGCAGATGTAATTGCGGCTAATTCCGAATGAAACTCTAAATCTTCAGGTAAAAATTTGGGTGTTTTTATTTGTAACAAACGCATTTTTGCACCAAAAGCTTCTAATATTTTTTCTAGAGGCTCTAAAACTTCTTTGCGCTTTATCATTCCAGATTTTATAGCTGTTAATACCTTTTTAATTGGCTTAAAAACGTATCCTTCTGGCACAACCAATACTGAAATATCTGTTTGTTTTATAATACTTCCTGTCGTATTTCCTAAAAACACTTCTTCTTTAATAGAGTTGCTTCTTGGTCCGACAATAATCAAATCAATTCCTAACTCTTTATCTATCGAATTAATGCTGTCAATTACGTTTCCTTTCGCAGAAATAATAGAAACATCTACACCTTTTAGGTTCACACTTTCTACTACTTCTTTCACATTATTTGCAGTCTCACGACCTACAATTTCATCTACATTTAAAATTGTTCCTGCTTTCGAAAGCACTTTGAAAGCTCTAAATACGAATACTTTTGCGTTGATTACTTCTGAAAAATCAATTGCATATTGCAACGTGTTTTTTGCATTTTCAGAATTTCCAATAGGAACCAAAATATGTTTCATCGTCTTAATTTCTTGCAAAAATAATCATTTTTTAATTCAAAGGTTGTAATTCCGTTTTTTAAACCTCAAAAAGTAACTATCTTTAAAAAGAATAATTCATTCCAAAACTTACATGATTCCTAAAATAAAGATAAAAACAGCTGTATTAAAGCGTTTTCTGTGGTTTTACTGCTTGACTATTTTTAGTCTTCTGATATTTATATTTTTGTTAATTCTACACAAAAACAACTATGTAGTAACTAATACAGTCGGGTTTTTTGGAGACATTGTAGACAATATATTGACGAGTCCATTATTTTATGGAATCGCGCTGATTCCTTACTTACTTTTCTTATTGATAAAAAGTATTATACGCAACTACCAACAACATAAAATTAAAGGAGTATTAAAAGGTATTTTCTTTAAAATAGTGATTCCTGTGCTAGTTATTTTTACAGGAAATAAAGCGTTGCAAAACTATCGACTCTCTGAAGTGTTACACTATACTTGGGCTACTGATATAGAAAACAATCTTGCCAAAGTAAACAATTATTATAGCATTGATAACAAGCAACGAGGCATTCATGTTTTCAATATAACTAGAAATTTAGAAGACATTGAACAACTTAAAACGAACAATTTTGAATGGATTACCATTACGCCATTTATAGATCAAGAGCATTATAAGAAACCAACATTACGATTAATTTCTGATGACAATTACATCAAAAGACTAAAACGCTACAAAGCTATAAAAGCAGCATGCGATACATTTGGAATGAAAATAATGCTAAAACCTCACATTTGGTTGTCCAAAATGGAAGACGGAAAATGGCGGTCTGACATTGAAATGGAAACTGAAAACGACTGGAATCTTTGGTTTGAAAATTACAGTCAAATCATGTTAAAATATGCGGAAATCGCACAAGAATTACAACTAGAACAGTTCTGTATCGGAACAGAATTAGAAACAACAGTCTATAAAAAACCCGAAAAATGGAACGTTTTAATACAACAAATAAAATCAATCTATAAAGGAAAACTAACCTATGCAGCCAATTGGTACAATGAATATGAAGCAGTTCCTTTTTAGGAATCACTAGATTACATAGGAATTCAAGCGTACTTTCCGTTAAGTGAAACCGACAATCCAACGCTGGAAGAGCTAGAAAATCATTGGAAAAAACATACAGAAAACATGGCGTTGGTTAGTAAAAAATATAACAAACCAATCCTATTTACAGAAATCGGATACAAATCTATTCAAGGAACTTCAAAAAAACCTTGGGAATGGAATGGTGTTCAAAATTTATATGCTAAAATCTCTAAAAAAGAACAACTGTTGTGTTATCAGGCATTTTTCAATACCATTTGGGAAGAACCTTGGTTTCATGGAATTCATATTTGGGAATGGCAAGGTCATGGCAAATCAGATGGAAATAACACCAATTTTACTATTGAAGGCAAACCATCACTAAATCTCATTGCAAAATATTTTAAAATACAAGCAAAAGAGAAGCACTAAAAATAACAATTCACACCAAAAAATTCATGAGCTTACAAATTCGCACAGGAACCTCAAAAGATATTGATACTTTACTAAACATTGCCAAAGCATGTGCTAAACATATGATTCACAACGGAATATTTCAATGGAATGAAAATTATCCGAATAGAAAAGCGTTTTCAACTGATGTCGCTCGAAATGAATTATACGTATTAATTGAAGCTTCTCAAATTATAGGTTGTGTTGTAATCTCTACGTTCATGGATGAAGAATATAAAACTGTTAATTGGCTTTCGCCAGATAATACAAGCGTGTACATTCATCGATTGGCAATTCACCCAGAAGCACAAGGAAAAGGGTACGCGCAATACTTGATGCAATTTGCAGAAACACACGCCATAGAAAATAATTATCGTTCTATAAGATTAGATACGTTTAGTAAGAACCTCAGAAACCAAAAATTTTACGAACTTCGCAACTATAAAAAACTAGGAAACATATACTTTCCGAAACAAAGTGTATATCCATTTTACTGTTACGAACGCATCCTTTGAAAACACAAATCACTACTTCACAAATCAATAAATTAGCAATTCCAGCTTTAATTGCCGGAATTGCAGAACCGTTATTATCTATCACAGATACGGCAGTTGTTGGACATATTGACATAAACGCAACGGAAGCGTTAAGTGCTGTCGGAATTGCAGGCGCGTTTATCTCTATGTTAGTTTGGGTTTTTGGACAAACCCGAAATGCAATTTCTGCATTAATATCACAATACTTAGGCGCGAACAAACTAGAGCAAATAAAAACGTTGCCAGCGCAAGCCATTGCAATCATTCTTACCATAAGTTTTATATTAATCCTGATCACATATCCTTTTGCAGAATACATTTTAAATTTCTACAATGCAGAAGGCATCATTTTAGAATACAGCAGTTCGTATTACCGAATTCGAATCTTTGGATTGCCTTTTACGCTCTTAACATTTGCCATATTTGGTATATTTGGAGGTTTGCAAAATACGTTTATTCCAATGATTATTGCAATTGTTGGCGCGTTGCTAAATGTTGCTTTAGACTTTGCTTTGGTCTACGGAATAGAAGGACACATTCCTGCTATGAATGTAGATGGCGCGGCGTATGCAAGTCTAATTTCGCAAATATTCATGGCAGTAGTAGCCGTTATATTTGTATTGAAAAAGACGTCAATTCCACTAAAAATACAATTCCCATTACACCACGAATTGCCAAAACTTGCGGTAATGATTGTAAACTTAGTCATCCGAACCATTGCATTAAATGTGGCGTTATACTTCGCAACATCTTTTTCGGCGGCTTACGGCGCGGAATATAGTGCCGCATATACAATTTTATTAAACATTTGGCTTTTTGGAGCATTTCTCATTGATGGATATTCTAGTGCTGGAAACAGTTTATCAGGAAAACTTTATGGCGAAGAAAATTATGAAGAATTGGTGAAACTAAGTGTCAAACTCACCAAATATGCTATAATTATTGGTTTTATGATGTTACTCATTGGCGGAACATTATACTATCCTATCGGGAGAATTTTTACAGAAGAACCAGCGGTTTTAAACGAATTTTATACTGTTTTCTGGATCATTCTTATCATGCAACCAATTTGTGCCATTGCCTTTATTTTTGATGGAATCTTTAAAGGATTAGGCAAAATGGCAACACTTCGCAACATATTATTAGTGTCAACATTTGCGGTATTTGTCCCAACAATTTTCATTTTAGATGAACTCGATTTGAAGTTATACGCAGTTTGGATTGCGTTCACACTTTGGATGACTGCTCGTAGTTTTCCATTAATTTTCATCTTCCGAAGAGAATTTATTCCGAAAATTAAGAAAAAGTGAAAAGGCAACTGAGCGGAGTCGAAGTTTAGACTTGCATCGCTTCTTGGATTGTTGGACTTGTTTGGATTTTTAGACATGTTAGACTTACTTAGATTAGTTGCCTAATAAATATGAATTTCAAATCGTCAGTTCGAGTAAATTTGCAAAGCAAATTTGTATCGAGAACTACTTATTTCCATAAAATTTGAATCAAAAAATATATTCTACATTTGTCAAACGAAAACAAAACAACATGACCACAACAAGAACCAACGGAAGTCTATACACAAATATTCGAAACAACATTGCAACGATTGAATTTGGACATCCTGCAAGCAATTCCTTTCCTGGCGAATTGTTAGATCGATTGACCAGCGAATTGAAGAAACTCGGAGAAAACGACGCTGTACATGTCATTATTCTCAAAAGTGAAGGCGATCGTGCATTTTGTGCAGGCGCATCTTTTGATGAACTCGTTGCGATTGAAAATTTAGAAGATGGAAAAACATTTTTTAGTGGTTTTGCAAACGTAATCAACGCAATGCGAAGCTGTGGAAAATTAATAATTGGTCGTGTACAAGGAAAAGCAGTTGGTGGCGGCGTTGGATTAATTTCTGCCTGTGATTATGCATTTGCAACCGAAGCTGCTTCTATAAAACTCTCCGAATTAACTATCGGAATTGGTCCTTTTGTTATTGCGCCAGCGGTTCAAAACCGAATTGGAAAAGCAGGTTTCTCTGAGTTAAGTCTCGCGCCAAGCGAATGGAAAAATGCCTATTGGGCAAAAGAAAAAGGCTTATTTGCCAAAGTATTTGAAAACCAAAAAGAGTTGGATACAGAAGTAGAATTCTTCGCAAAAAAACTTGCTTCGTACAATCCTGATGCATTAGCAGGAATGAAAAAAATATTGTGGGAAGACACCGAAAATTGGGACAAACTCTTAGCCGAACGCGCAGAACTTTCTGGAACCTTAGTTTTATCTGAATTTACTAAAAAGGCGTTGGCGAAGTTCAAGAAGTGATTTTTTGTCATTCCTGCGAAGGCAGGAATCTATAATCGTCATCTTAAAATGTAAATTGCAAAACGTCATAGCGAATGAAATGTTTCACATTGAGCGCAGTCGAAATGAAGCTATCTGTTGACAAGTAGCAGATTACTTCGTCGCAAACTCCTTGTAATGACGGATCAAAACAAAGGCATAAAATTTGATGCTTTTTAGAAATCAATTCTATTCTTATGAAAAAAATAATTCCAAGTATTATTGTTTTATTTCTGTTACTTTCTTGTTCTAAAAAAGAACAGTATTATGGAAATTGGGTTGCCGTTGATTTCCCCAATGAGAAGCCAATTTATATCAAAATAAACCAAGACAGTATCGCTTTGAGTCAGAATGAAGTAATTTGGAGTTCTTATCCAGTTTCTATTAAAAATCGAAGTCTAACGTTTTCTGAACAAACTTTTGAATCATCAATTTCAGAAGATTCAATGTGGATTGATGGACAAGCATATAAAAAAATTCAATTTAAAAATCCAATAGAAGTTAAATTGCCAAAGCTTGAAGGATATTACTTTGATGAACTATTATTAACTCATCAAACAATAGATATTTACTGTGGAAAAAAACCAACTACAGACGAATTTTATATTCGACATCATGATACACTTTTACAAGTAGATGCGCATCATGACGTCTATATGAATTATAGTGAAAGTGTATATCGTAATGTTTATAAAGTTGTACTACACTGTGATAAAAATGTAAAAATGAAAGATGTAGAATCCATTTTCTTAACCAGTTGTTTTTCTGGTTTCTACACAATTTTTCTAGCAAACAATCAAGAGCAACCTTTTATAGCTCCAATAGGAAACAATATTATAAATAAAGAGTTCCACAGAATAAAATTATTGCCAGATGTAAATCCAAACTACATTAAGGAATATATTGTACAATATCTACCTGATCGATTTGGTCAAATGAATTTTTTTGTTGAAAACAATGAACCATTTCAATATACATTCTTAATAGGAAATGAATTTTATTTTGGAAAAGAAAAGCTTTCAAAACAAGCATTTTCTGAACATATGAAAACCACAATAAAAAACAAGAAACCTATGTTGATGTTGTATGATTTAGAATCTAATTATAAAAGCTACTTAGAATTTGTTAGTATTTATAAAACTATTTTAGATGAAGAACGAAATAAAACAGCTCTTTCGTTATTCAATGTTTCTATTAATAAATTAGATGAAACACAGCAAGATAGTATCAGAATTATACATCCATATAAATGTATACGACACTACTCCATTCCACATTTTCTATCTTTTGAAGAATCTCCAGATGGAAACGTTGAATTTCCATTTAAAAATATAAGAGAGCAAATTCCAGCAGCATATTTTGAACAAGTAAAAAAAGCAAAATAAAAGATTCGTTTAGCTAGAATGCTAGCGCGAGTTTTTAACTCGTGACGATAAACTAACTAAAAAAAACATTCGTGCATTCGTGGCGAAAAAAGTCCAAGACCTTGATTATTGACTCTAAAGTCTAGATTCCCGTCGTAATTTATCTTGAGTAAAATCGAAAGACGGGAATGAAAAAACACAAAATATCCTATCTTTGCACATTAATTGAAAATGAAAATGAGCAAAATTCGCATTACAAAGCAATTTAATTTTGAAACCGGTCATGCTTTATACGGTTATGACGGGAAATGTAAAAACGTACACGGACACAGTTATAAACTTTCGGTAACCGTGATTGGAAATCCTATTACAGACGATACAAACGTAAAATGGGGAATGGTCATCGACTTTAGCGATCTTAAAAAAATCGTAAAAGAAGAAGTTGTAGATGTATTTGATCACGCAATTGTGTTTAACAAACATACGCCACATGCTTCGTTGGCAATGACAATGCGCGGCGAAGGACATAATGTAATTTTAGCAGATTATCAGCCAACAAGTGAAAATATGGTGATCGATTTTGCTGCGAAAATAAAAAGCAGACTTCCAAAAGACATTCAACTATTTGCATTGCGTTTACAAGAAACCGATTCGTCATGCGCGGAATGGTTTGCGAGTGATAACTAGCGAAGCGCAGTACTCAACTTGATTGAGTATCTCATTAATTGAACACTGAGCACAGTAGTTATGCGTTTCAACGCATAACAACGTAGAAATAGATTCCTGCCTGCATTTCGATTTAACTCAATGTGACACGCAGGAATTACAGAATTGTTATATTTACACCATGAACATTCCCGAAGGAAAAAAAATATACTTCTCTTCCGACAACCATTTAGGCGCGCCAACGGCAGAAGCTAGTTTTCCGAGAGAAAAAAAGTTTGTGGCTTGGTTGAATGAAATTGAACACGATGCCGCCGCCATTTTTCTATTAGGCGATTTGTTCGATTTTTGGTTCGAATATAAAACCGTAGTTCCAAAAGGCTTTGTGCGAACGCTTGGAAAATTAGCTGAACTGAGTGATAAAGGCATTCAAATTCATTTTTTTGTGGGAAATCACGATTTATGGATGGATGATTATTTTGAGAAAGAACTCAACATTCCTGTATATCACAAACCACAAGAATTTACATTTAACAATACTACATTTTTCATTGGTCACGGTGACGGATTAGGTCCTGGAGATAAAGGATACAAACGCATGAAAAAGGTATTTACGAATCCTTTTTTCAAATGGTGTTTTCGTTGGTTGCATCCAGATATTGGCATGCGAATTGCACAATATTTATCTGTTAAAAATAAACTGATTTCAGGTGATGAAGATGCTAAATTTTTAGGAGAAGACAACGAATGGTTGGTTCAATATGCGAAACAAAAACTTGAAACTAAACACTACGATTATTTTATTTTTGGACATCGTCATTTGCCTTTAGAAATAGACCTCAACGAGAAAAGTCGCTACGTAAATCTTGGCGATTGGATTCATTATTATACCTACGGAGAATTTGATGGGAAAGTACTTTCGTTGAAGAAATATGAATAGCTGCGAACATTGAGCGGAGCCGAAATGTAGATTGTTAGACTTTTTAGAAACGTCATGTCGAGTGAAATTCTGAAAGAATTTAGTATCGAGATATACTTCGAGTTTTGCTATTTATTTTAAAATATCATATTTTTTCAAAACGCACTAAAAGCCAAAAGCAAATAGCTAAAGGCTATAAAAAGCTACTCTTCCTTAGAATGCGCTTCCATATCTTTAGTTAAATCTAAATTTCTGAACGATGGAGAAACAAATCCTGTAGTAAGCACTGTAATTAACGTCATAGTTCCGCCAAAAACTACAGCAGTAACTGTTCCCATCAATTTTGCGGCAACGCCACTTTCAAAAGCTCCTAATTCATTAGACGAACCTACAAACATTGAGTTTACAGCAGCCACGCGTCCGCGCATTTCGTCAGGTGTTTTTAGTTGTAATATGGTTTGACGAATTACCATTGAAACACCATCAGTGATTCCACTAAAGAATAAGGCTACTAATGAAATCCAAAATATATCTGAGATTCCAAAAATGATGATACTTATACCAAATCCGAAGATGGCAACGAGCAATTTCATTCCTGCATTTTTAGTAATTGGAATATACGCTGTAACCAACATCGTAATTAACGCGCCAACGGAAGTTGCTGCACTTAACAAGCCAAATCCGAGCGAACCTACATTCAATATTTTCGTGGCATAAATTGGTAATAAGGCAACTGCGCCACCAAATAAAACGGCAATCATATCTAAGGTTAATGCGCCTAAAACGGCTGGTTCATTACGCACAAAATTGATGCCTTCTTTTAAACTTTCTTTTACACTTTCTCCAATTTTAGGATTCATGATTGGTTTCTTCGGAATTAATAATAAAAGACCAAATGATAATACGACAAGCACAAATACGACACATAAAGAAAAGTGGACACCAATCCAAAAAATGGATAATCCAGCGAAAGCTTTCCCTAAAATACTCGCCATTTGCCATGTAGAACTGCTCCACGTTGCGGCATTTGGGTATATTCTTTTAGGAACAATTAACGCAACTAAAGAAAAGATAGTTGGACCAAAAAACGAACGCAAAAAACCGCCAAAAAATACCATTGCATAAATACCTAACAAAACTGTGTTTTCAGCCCAACCCGAAATTACTTCAGGCCATGTCAATAAAAATAATCCTAAACTTATGATTGAGAACAATCCAATACAGATTGATAATAAGGTTCGTTTTTCTTTTTGATCTACAATATGTCCTGCAAATAATGCCATCGAAACGGCAGGAATTGCTTCTGTAAGTCCAATAAAAGCTAATGATAATGGATCTTTGGTAATAGAATACACTTGCCATTCAATCACCATAAATTGCATAGACCAACCAAAAACCAAGAAGAATCTAACGAGTAGAAAAATGTTGAATTCTTTGAATCGCAATGCTGCGTACGGATCTAGTTTTTGCACTTTGTAATATTTATCGCCAAAATTAAACTATAAAATACAAATCGTTTAACTTAATGATGATAATTCTATAAAATGAAAAAATTACATGCTTAATGTTTCATTAAAACATATTGAATTAGGAGTTGAATTTCCATCTTCAAATCTTCAAATTGGTACATTTTCAAATTAATACATTGATACATTATCTAATATCTTTCAAACGTAATTGCAAAGTCACAGTTCCGTTCCATTCGTTTTCGTCAACGGAATATACGGCGTCAAATAGATTTTTGTTTTGCACTTTGGAAAGTTTTTCGCCCAGATTGAAACCGATTCCAGAAATCGCCTTTGATTTTCGTTGTATCGCCTTTATTTTTAAATGATCTTCCTCTGCGCCAACACATTTTGCCCAACCTGTATCTTGTAATTGTGTACTCATAAAAGTCGGACTCATATTTTGCGGACCAAATGGTGAAAATTGTTTTAAGATTCTATAGAATTTTGGAGTAATTTCTTTGAGTGCGATTTCTTTATCAATTAGAATTTCTGGTGTTAGCAGATTTTTATCAATCGAATTTTTCACAACTTCTTCAAACGCATCTTTAAATGCTTGATAATTTTCTTCTTTCAAGGTTAATCCTGCGGCATATTTATGTCCACCAAATTGTATGATATGTTCCTGACATTGTTCTAAGGCATTGTAAACATCGAATCCTTTGACAGAACGTGCAGAAGCGGCTAATTTATTGCCACTTTTTGTGAACACTAATGTTGGACGATAATAGGTTTCTATTAAGCGTGAAGCGACAATTCCGATGACGCCTTTATGCCAGTTTTCATCGTACACAACCGTTGTAAAACGTTCTTGTTCTTGTAATTTTTCTATTTGTTGAAAAGCGGCTGTTGTAATTTCTTGATCGAGCGCGCGACGTTCTGTGTTGTAGGTTTCAATGGACGCTGCGTATTGTTTGGCAACTTCCAAATCGTTCTCCGTAAGTAATTCAACCGCATGTAACCCTTGACTTATTCTTCCTGCAGCGTTAATTCTTGGAGCTATTACAAAAACAACATCTGTAATTGTTAATTCTTTCTTTTTTAGTTGATCTATAATTGCTTTAAATCCTGCTCTTGGTGCCGAATTAATGACTTGCATTCCAAAATGTGCTAAGATTCTGTTTTCGCCTGTAAGCGGAACAATGTCTGCTCCAATTGCTGTTGCGACTAAATCTAAATACGGAAATAAATCAGTAATGGTTTGCCCTCTTTTTGAGCCTAATGCTTGAATGAGTTTGAAGCCAACGCCACAACCGCACAATTCGTCATACGGATAATTACAATCATCTCGTTTTGGATCTAAAATTGCAACCGCTTTTGGCAATTCGTTTCCAGGTCTGTGATGATCGCAAATGATGATATCAATGTTTTTTTCGTTTGCGTATGCAACTTTATCAACGGCTTTTATGCCACAATCGAGTGTGATAATTAATGAAATATCATTGTCTTCTGCAAAGTCAATTCCTAAAAAGGAAAGTCCGTAACCTTCTTCATATCTATCTGGAATATAAGTAGCTACATTTAGATAAATGGTTTTTAAGTATGAAGAAACCAACGCAACCGAAGTTGTTCCGTCTACATCATAATCGCCATACACCATTATATTTTCGCCATTGGTTATTGCTTTGTCAATTCGCGCGACAGCGAGATTCATATCTTTCATTAAAAACGGATCGTGAATATGTTCTAACGAAGGACGAAAAAAGTTTTTGGCATCTTCATAGGTTTCAATTCCACGTTGCAATAGTAGTGTTGCAACCGTTTCATTGACTTGCAATACGTCTACTAAATGCTCAATTTTATGTGTTTCTGGTTTTGGTTTTAATGTCCAACGCATGGTTTTTTTGGTTTAGATTTTTAATGTACTTTTTTGGTTTCAGAGTACTTCTCGATACAATTTTCTCCGAAAATCACTCGAAGTGACGTTTTGGATAACAAAACAATATTTTGTTAAAAAGGTGTCAGATTGAGTGAAATTTTATAAGAATTCAGTATCGAAATCTAATTTTACAGGTTGCTTATTATTCTACTACTATCGTCAGATCGAGTGAAAACTCGTAGAGTTTTTTGTATCGAGATCTAATTCAATAATCATAATGTTGTTTTTTACTTCAAAGCACTTCTCGATACAATTTTCTGCGAAAATTACTCGAAGTGACGTTTTGAACAATTGACGACTGATGAAACTATAAGTAACATTTTTAGTTACAAAGGCGTTAGATCAATTATAAGTCAATATTATAATATGTTTTTCATTTTTAAATACTTATAAATACAATTTTTTCTAAAATTACTCAAAGTGACATTTTGGGCTACAAAGGCATCAGATCGAGTAAAATTCTGGAAGAATTTTGTATCGAGATCTACTTTCTTGTTCTAAATTTCTTCTTCGCTAAATTAGGTAATGCTTCATATCTATCATCAATCAAAGCTTCCTTTTTAGCACGCGACCATTTTTTGATTTGTTTCTCTTTATCTATTGCAATATTTATATCTGTAAAAGAAGCATAAAAAACCAATATTAAAGGTCTTCTAAAGTATGTATAACTTTCTTTGTGAAAACCATTTTGATGTTGTTGAAAACGTTTTTCAAGGTTGCTTGTAACTCCAGTATAATAAGAGTCATCAGAACATTTCAATATATATACATACGATACTTTCATTTTCCTAATTTAAGGTATCGTTTCAGAGTCTTCTCGATATAAATTTGTTGTACAAATTCACTCGAAGTGACGGTTTGAATTACTTACGTCAGATCGAGTGGAAAACGTGATAACGTTTTTTGTATCGAGATCATATTTGATAAAAAAACTTTACGTTTCCAAGTACTTCTCGATACAATTCGCTTTGGCGAATTACTCGAAGTGACGTGTGTGAATTAAACTGAGGAAAATTATACTACAATGTTAAAAACCTTTTCTCGATACAATTTTCTCTAGAAAATTACTCGAAATGACGATTTACTATAACTAAATAAGATTGTTAGCTGCTGTGAAAATACGTATTCGTTTCCACTTTTGCAAAACGACGGAACATTTCCATGACGCCACAATAAGTTTCTACAGATAAATCAACGGCTCTTTGAATTTTATTTTCATCTAAATCAGTTCCATAAAAATGATAATCAACTTTTACAGAATGATAGTATTTTGGATGTTGCTCTGTGAGTTCACCAACAACTTCCATTTTAAAATCAGCAACTGAGGTTTTCATTTTGTTTAGAATTGAAATTATATCCAATCCTGAGCAACCTGCCAACGAAGATAACATCATTGCTTTTGGACCCAATCCGTCATAGTTTCCACCATTTTGAGGTGAAGTGTCCATTAATACACTGTTTCCGCTTGGATTATCCGATTCGAATAACATATTTCCTTTCCATTGTGTTGTGATTTTATCTGCCATGTCTGAAGTTTTTCGTTTCTTGTGAATTCAAAAATACAAGTAATTAATTTAAAAATATACGATTATGCCGTTAGTAACGCCATTGAATCCAGATCACGATTCAGAAACGAAAGAATTAGCAGAATTTTTTAACGAAACACTTGGGTTTTGCCCAAATTCTGTCTTAACGATGCAACGCAGACCAGCCATTTCGAAGGCATTTATCAACTTAAATAAAGCTGTGATGGCAAATGAAGGTCGTGTAACTTCGGCTTTGAAACGATTGATTGCTTGGGTAAGTAGCAACGCCACAGGTTGCAGATATTGCCAGGCACACGCCATTAGAGCCGCAGAACGTTACGGCGCAGAACAAGAACAATTGGATAATGTTTGGGAATATAAAACACATCCTGCGTTTTCAGATGCTGAACGTGCCGCGTTAGATTTTTCGTTGGCAGCTTCTATTATTCCAAATGCAGTAAATTCAGCTATTAAAACCGAATTGTATAAGTATTGGAATGAAGGCGAAATTGTAGAAATGCTTGGTGTTATTTCATTATTTGGATATTTAAATCGTTGGAACGATAGTATGGGAACTTCTATTGAAGAAGGCGCTGTAGAAAGCGGAGATCAATATTTAGGAAAACACGGTTGGGAAAAAGGGAAACACGTGTAAATTCTTTGAAAATTTTATAAAACAGAAACCCTTGCTAGAAATAGTGAGGGTTTTTAGAATACGTCATTTTAAACTCATTAAGTTTTAAAGAAAATATTTATATTTGAATATGGACGAAGCCAAACTTATAGAGATTATAACCACCTATTTTAAAGATAAGATCTTTGAGAATCATAAAATTAATTCTTTAAAAACGCATTCGAAGCTTAAGTCTTATAAAATAAATCCAATTCTTGTAAAGTATTTATCAAAGATACTTGAAGATGATTTTTCTCCTTTAGGAATTGCAAAAGCCTTGTATTATCCTAGAATTTTGGGCACTTCTATTAATACTTCTTTTGGTACTAGAATACAGAATATGTTCGTAGAATTGAATCTTGCCAGTGGTTCTTTGATTAAAGGAATGGATATAGAATTTACAGATAAAATTGATGGAAGGAAAAAGTGGTGTCAATTAAAATCTGGTCCAAATACAATAAATTCAGAAGATGTAAATCCTTTATTGAAGAAATTTTCAACGGTTACCAATTTAGCCAGAACAAATGCTATGAATTTGAATAACTCAGATTTAATTTTAGGTGTTTTGTACGGAGAAGAAGATCAATTAAGTCAACATTACAGAAAAATAGATGCTCAATTTCCAGTAATTATTGGTAAAGAATTTTGGCATAGACTCACTGGTTTTGCTGAATTTTATGATAAGCTTGTAGTTAATTTAGATACTATGATTTTAGATATTGATACTGAAGATTTCTTCAAGCAAGGTTATATGGCGTTGGCTAAAGAAATTGAGTCTTCCGATTTATTCGATTTCGAATAGTATTGATTCAAAAACTTTATTACAGAATATCCTATTTCTTCTCCCAAGTTGCATGGAACTGCATTTCCAATTTGCTTGTATTGTTGCGAAACTGAACCTATAAATTTCCAATTGTCTGGAAAAGTTTGAATTCTAGCATATTCTCTAACGGTAAACGGACGCGTTTCATCTGGATGACATCGTTCTGTTTGTTTTTGAGCTGGACTACAAGTAAGCGTTAAACTTGGCTCGTCCCAACCTATTCTTCGTGCCATTCCTGTTTTTCCGCCACCTAAATAAAAACTTTTTCCCATGTATGATTTTTGAAGTTCAAGAGGTAAATCTCTCCAATATCCTTTTGGTGGTATCATATCAAGAATCTCTTTTTTATGCTCAGGATATTTAGAACCTTCTGATTTTGGAACATTGCTATCAAATAATTCTCCTTTTTTTAAGGCATCTACAAGGTTATATATTTTTTCATGCGGATTCGGATATTCATATTTGATATCAATATCCTTTCGAACTCCAACTAATATCAATCGTTCTCGTTTTTGTGGAACTCTATAATTTATTGCTTTTAAAACCTGAACAGGAACTACATTATATCCTATTTCATCCAAAATAGAAATCATTCCTTCTAATGTTTTTCCTTTTTCATGAGAACGTAATCCTTTTACATTTTCTCCAATACAGATTAAAGGTTGAACTTCTTTTACTGCTCTAGCAAATTCATAAAATAAAGTTCCTCTAGCATCTTCTAAACCAAGTTTTTTTCCAGCATAACTAAAAGCTTGACATGGAAATCCGCCAGTAACAACTTCAACTTTATCTCTATAATTAGTAAAATCAAATGTCTTAATATCACCTTCTAACACATTCCAATTTGGTCTATTTTCTCTTAACGTTTGACAAGCCCATTTATCTATTTCGTTTAAAGCTGCACATTTTATTCCAGATTTTTCCAATCCTATAGCCAATCCGCCAGCTCCTGCAAAAAGTTCTAAAACTTTGTATTCTTGTAACGGAACTACAAAATTATCTATAGAATCGTTAATATCAACAGGAAATAATTCTAACAGCGATTCTATTTCATCTTTTTTATAAATTCTGTAATTGCTAATAGGTTCTCGGGCAGCAGAAAATTTACCAGAATTGTCCCATCTACGTAGTGTTTCTTTACTTTTTCCTAAAATTTCAGAAGCTTCTGACAGCGAATAATAATCTTTCATAACCATGTTATACAACCTTAAACATTGGTTACAAATTTATATATAATAGTAATAGAAAAAAAACATTATTACGCTTATAAAAAATAAACTACTTTCTCCCATCAACAACAACCACAATTTCCCCTTTTGGTGGTTTATTTTCATAGTGCGCTAAAACTTCTTTCGCGGTTCCGCGAATGTTTTCTTCGTAGAGTTTTGTGAGTTCACGGGAAACACAAAGTTGTCGGTCTTCGCCGAAATATTCACAGAAATGTCCCAACGTTTTGACTAATTTATGTGGCGATTCATAAAAAATCATGGTGCGCGTTTCTTCTGCCAAAATTTTAAAACGTGTTTGTCTGCCCTTTTTTACAGGCAAAAATCCTTCAAAGACAAATTTATCATTTGGCAATCCGCTATTTACTAAAGCAGGCACAAAAGCGGTTGCACCAGGCAAACATTCCACAGGAATATTATTGGCAATACATTCACGTGTTAGTAAAAACCCAGGATCAGAAATTGCAGGCGTTCCAGCATCGCTAATCAAAGCAAATGTTTCTCCAGCCTGCATGCGTTTTATTAAAGTTTCTATCGTTTTATGCTCGTTATGCATGTGATGACTTTGCATGTGTGTACCGATTTCGAAATGCTTTAAGAGTTTTCCGCTCGTGCGTGTATCTTCTGCCAAAATTAGATCGACAGTTTTTAAAACCTCCACAGCTCTAAAGGTCATATCTTGTAAATTTCCGATAGGCGTTGGCACAATATAAAGTTTCATTAATGCGTGTTTTAGAGGTTGAAGTTTGCGTTAAATTTCGAATCAAAAATAACTATTAAAAAAATATAAGTCGTATTTACTGTATCTTTATTGTTATATATACGCAACCTTTTCAGGTTTTCTGTATCATTTATACTATATGAAACATTTTTCTTACCTTTTTTTCCTGTTAGTATCTGCCACTTTGTGGGGACAAACCACAGATTTATCTATAAGCATCGAAGTTACTGATGATACTGGCACAACAATTCCAAATGTATTTTTATTCCAAGAGTTTAGCTATGTTACTACCATAAGTAATTCAGGGAATGCTGTAAGTAACGCTACATTTTCACAAGTATTGAATCAAAACGTTACTGTTGTTTCCATTGAAAGCATTAATCCGCTTGGTGGCGCAGCTTTGGCTATAAATTTAACTTATAATCCTACTCTAAATACTATTACAGGATTGCTTCCTAATATGCCTACAAGTTCTAGCGTTCAGGTTCGAATTAACTTAAGAGCGCCAACTCAATTAGGAGGAATTTCAACAACTGCTGAGGTTTTTCCGCCGACAGGCACAACAGATACAATGCCCGCTAGTAATATTTCCATCGTCTCTATGGACGTAAATAATGTTCCGTTAGATTTTATAATTGATTATCAGCAAATTTCGCCGCCATCAGGAACCGCAATTTCCGCTTGGGGCGACCAAGTTACGTTTGAATTTACCATTACAAATAATAGTACTATTGAATATCCGATTGATAGTTTTAACTTGTTTCAAGGAATGTTATCAAACGCAGATAATGGAACTGCATTGGTACAATTAGTTTCTTTGGAATGTATTGGAACGACTAATGGCGTTTCATGTCCCGCAGATTTAGGTGTTACTTCTGGACCGCAAACTGTTATTGTTCCGACGCAACAGATGTATTCGTTTGACAACCAAATTATTTTTCCGTCTCAATCAAGCATTACGTTTAGAGTTGTGTATGCTTATTTTGAAGGCGAATGCGGATTTGAATCGAGCTTGATTAAAACGAGAAGTTATGTGCGTATTGCATTGGCAAATAATACGACTTCATCGAGTCAATCAAATACAGAAATTACAGATTTATTGTTATCAACACTTTGTCCGTGTACGGATGTTTCCATTACAACTGTTCAAACAGATCCTTCTGGCGGCGCAATTATTGCAGATTATACCCAAACCGTAACGTTTGAAACTACCGTTACTAATAATGGACCATTAGATACAACTATTCGCTTCTTTTTTCAAAATTTAGGACTTCAGTGGGAAATTATTTCGGTGGAATGTATTAGCGCTACTGGCGGATTAAATTGCGGAACAACAAATTACATACTTGGAGCTACAAATCAATTTTGGTCTGTAGAAGATTATATGATTCCTAACGGCGGACAAGTTGTAACAAGAACCGTAGTCCGTTATTTGGAACCTATTTGCGCTACCGATACTGTAATTGTTTCTAATTATAGAAGCACCATTAATATGATAGAACATGTTGATTGTTTTCCTGACGATAATAATGAATTCAGTAATATCATTCTTCCGCAAGCCGTTGGAACGAATCAATGTATTAGCGCTACCGATTTTAGCATTACCAAAACACAAATAAATCCAACATTACCTTTAGGTGGTTCTGCAAATGACCCAATTCCGTGGGGCGATATTACCTATGAAATTACAGTAACGAACGATAATTTAATAGCAATTCCGTTAATGCTAGCAGACTTTTACGGAAATTCAACGGGAAGTAGTGGTGTAACTGCCATTTTACAATCGGTTAATTGTGTTTCCACGACAGGAACTGCAACTTGTTATGATATTATTAATCCAAATATTGGCATTGAATACACGCAAGTAAACGATGTTTTTTGGGAAATTACCGATGCTGAAAATTGGGAACTTCCCGCAGAAAGTTCTATTACCTTTGAAGTAGTTGTCAATTGGACACCAACATGTTCTAGTACTGTAACTTCTGTAAGTAACGGCGTAATCGGAGCTATTACAGACGGACAAGGCATTTCAAAAACTTCGTTTGCTACAAGTTATTTAACGCCTTGCGTAGATTTAATTGTACAAACATTTCCTTCTGCGCCAACGGTTCCGATCAATAGTAACTTTGAATGGGTTGTAGATATTACCAATAGTGTTATCAGTTCAACAGCTACAGACGCCACGTTTACTACAACTGTCAATAATGCATTTACCATTACAGGAACGCCAACATGTACAGTTACGAGCGGAAATGCTACGTGTGTAACTACATTTAATATTGTTGGAAATGTCGTTTCTGGCGTTATTCCGTTATTAGATCCTGATGCAACAATTCAATTACGAATTCCTGTCGTCGCGCCAAATTTTGGAGGTTCGTTTAATAATATAGCCGAAGTTCAGCCCGATCCTGCCAATAATGGCGAATTTGATCCAAGTACCAATATTTCTATTTCTAGTGTGCAAGTCATTTCTCCGCTTGTGAGTAAAAGTTTTGTACCAGACGAAATTATGGCTTCACAAACCTCTTTATTGACATTTACGATTACTAATATTCCTGGAAATGCCGCGCAATCTGGTATTTCGTTTACCGATAATTTACCTGCGGGAATTGTATTAGCAGGCGATCCAGCTTGGGTGCAAAGTAATGGCTGTACGGCTGATTTTGTTGGTTTAACGAATGATGATTTTGTCGGAATTGCCAATTTGGTATTTCCTAATGGAGTTGCCAATTGTACATTTTCTGTGTTAGTAACATCGTCTGTTCCTGATTTTTATACGAACGATTTCAGTAATTTTTCAAACTTAAATAATATAGATGCAACAAGTGCTTTTGCTACATTAAATGTATTGCCAATTCCGCCAAGTGCCGATTTAGAAATTTCGTTGACGCCAAATCAAACGCAATATTGTGAAGGCGATGAAGCTATATTTACGCTAACAATTACAAATAATGGCCCGGATGCTGTCACAAATGTTGCAGTGGAACACTATTTGAATCCTTTAGGGTTTACATATCTATCTGATAATGCTGGCGGAACATACACAAATGCAACAGGAATTTGGGAACTTTCTACTATTAGTATTTCAGCTTTCGCTGGAAACAACACATTTACAGCAGAAATTACGACAACTATTTTAGCTATTGACACTGCAATTACGAATCAGTTTGAAACGACTGCGGAAATTACCGCCACAAGTATTCAAGATTTGGATAGCGATGTTGCCACAAGTTTTAATGTAGATGATTTAGCTGACGGATTGGCTGATGACGACGAAACTGAAATTCAAGTCACGGTTTTTGAAATTCATACCGATATAAATTTAGGAATCGCTGATGCAGAAGTTTGTCTTGGAACATCGACGACGTTAATTATTGACAATCCGACAATTGCATATACATATAATTGGTATGAAAGTTCGAATCCTGCGCAAATTGTATTTACAGGAACTTCGTTTGAAACGCCAATAATTACAGCAAATACAACCTATGAAATTGAAATTATCAATGAAAATAATTGCCCTGGAATTGCACGAGAAACCGTCACAGTTACAACAATTGAATGTATTGATTTAGGAATTGAAAAAGTAGTTGATATTAATATGCCTTCTATTGGTGAAACGATTCAATTTACAATTACAATTACCAATAATAGCAACTTAGACGCGACCAATATTATAGTAGAAGAAATGCTTCCAAATGGCTACGAATATGTTTCACACATGACAACAGTTGGTTTGTACGACAACATTTCGCAACTGTGGACACTTTCAACCCTAACGGCAGGAAGTTCTGCAACGTTAACAATCAATGTTACGGTATTAAGAGCCGATAATTATATGAATGTTGTGCAGATACTGAGTCAAGCTCAAACGGACTTAGATAGCACAAACAATTCTGCGGAAGCGATCACATTCCCTGATTGTTTAGCAATTCCAAGTGGTTTTTCGCCAAATGATGACAACGTGAACGATTTGTGGGAAATTGAATGTTTAGCTAATTTTTCAGATAATGAATTGGTAATTTTCAACAGATTAGGAACTGTTGTGTACAAAACAAGAAACTACGCAAACGACTGGAATGGAGTTGCAAACCAAGGAACTGCTCTTTTTGATAAAAATCAAAAATTACCTATTGGTACCTATTTCTACATTTTAAAATTACAAGGAAATACGATTGAAAAAACAGGTTGGGTTTATTTGAATTATTAACATTTCGACAAGCTCAATGTACTACGATTGAAAATGTAAAAAACGAAAGTTGTTATGAAACGAATCAAAGCGCAATGAGCGGAGCCGAAATACAGCATCTCTCAGCTAGCGCGAGTTTTTCAACTCGTGACGATAAACAAACTAAAAATATTCGTGCATTCGTGGCAAAAAGAGATTGCTTCAAAGCACTTCTCGATACAAATTTGTTATACAAATTCACTCGAAGTGACGTACTGTAAATCTAAGAAGTCTAAGCAATCCAACAATCTAAGCAAGTCCAAAAAAACTACGCAAACTTACGCTCAATAATTTCCAAAAAGCGCGTTTCGTATTCTTCTTTTCCTGTCCAATTATTATACTCTGGCTTTATCATATTATAAATAAAGTCTTTCGCTTCTGCTTCTGATTCAGACGTATTTAATTGCGAAATTACTCTGTTATAATCTTCTTGATTTCCATCAAATAAGTGTTTTGTAAATGCCAAACGATCGTTCAATCCAATAGAAATTCCTGTATTTAATCGGTCATTTAATGATTTTGATTTCACATCTACCTCAACTTTTGGAGCAACTGCTTTTGCCACCATTTCTTTGGCTACTTCATCACTTTTTACAAACGTTGGTTGTGGCAATACATCTGCCAAAATATCTTCTAAGGTTTCTCGTCTTGCTGCTGGTTTTGCTGGAATTTCTGCTGCTTCCTCTTCTTCATCTTCTGGCATTTCGGCAACCATATTTCGAATAGTTTCCATTAATGGTTGAATCAATTCGTCTTGCTCAGGATCTTCTGCTACCAAACTATGACGAATAATATCGTCGTCTTCGGCATTTTGTTCTACCTTATCGTGATTGTACACATTCTCTAAGGTTTGGAAAAAAGAAGAATCTGCATAATCGGGTACGGAATCTTTAAATTGTTCTTCAAAAAACAATAATACCGACAATTTTTCAAAAACTTCCTTTGCTTCTTTATGTAACGCAACTACGTCTTCTCTACCCTTTAACTTTAGGATGCGATGTGCAATACTCATCAAATCTCCTTCTAATTTTTTCTTCATAATATTTAAACTAATGTCGTTGTATAACCTTTGGTTTTTTAATAAATTTGTTCCACCTTTACAAAAACGAGTATAAATTCGTTTTCGACTTGAAAATTACAAAATGTTTCTCGAAAATACAGTAAATCAGAAAGAACAATTTGGTTGGATTGAAGTTATTTGCGGTTCAATGTTCTCAGGAAAAACCGAAGAATTGATCCGAAGACTCAAAAGAGCACAGTTTGCCAAGCAAAAAGTGGAAATCTTCAAACCTTCTGTTGATGTCCGATATGATGATGAAAAAGTTGTATCGCATGATGCAAATGAAATTCGCTCTACACCAGTTCCCGCCGCCGCCAATATACGTTTATTAGCCCATGATTGTGATGTTGTTGGAATTGATGAAGCTCAGTTTTTTGACGATGGAATTATTTCCGTTTGTAATGACTTAGCCAACAAAGGAATCAGAGTTATTGTTGCAGGACTTGATATGGATTTTAAAGGAAATCCTTTTGGGCCAATGCCCGCATTAATGGCTACCGCCGAATATGTTACCAAAGTACATGCCGTTTGCACACGAACAGGAAACTTAGCACAATACAGTTTTAGAAAATCCCAAAGCGATGATTTAGTCTTGCTAGGAGAAACTGACGAATACGAGCCACTAAGTAGAGCTGCTTATTACAAAGCAATGCTAAAAGAATCAGTGAAAGAGATTGAAGTTGACGATGCGGAAGAAATCATTCCAAAACAACAATCTGACAATTAACTACCATAATGTTACACATACAAGAATCTGTTCTAGAAATCAATTTCAAAGCCTTACAACAAAACTTTGAATTTATAAAATCCAAAACCAAAACAGGAACTAAAGTTTTAGCCGTTGTAAAAGCGTTTGGCTATGGAAGTGATGCTGTTGAAGTTGCCAAATTTTTACAAGATGAACTTCAAGTAGACTATTTTGCAGTAGCGTATATTCGTGAAGGCGCTTATTTGCGAGCCGCAGGAATTACGACACCTATTTTGGTATTGCATCCGCAGATTGTAAATCTGAAACACGCCATTGCGTACAATTTAGAACCGAGTTTGTACAACGATCGCATATTTAGTGCGTTTGCCAAAGAAGCGGCAATACAAGGAAAAAAGGAGTATCCTGTACATTTAAAATTCAACACCGGATTAAATCGCTTAGGGTTTTTTCACACGGATACCGATTACATACTTCAAAAGCTCAAAACGCTCTCACAGATAAAAGTAACTTCTATATTTTCACATATGGTAGCTTCTGAAGCTGCGAATGAAAAAGAATTTACCCAAAATCAAATCGCAACCTTCAAAGAAATTTGTACATCTTTTGAAAAAGCATTGAACTACAAACCTATCTTACACATGACAAATACTTCTGGCGTTTTTAACTATCCAGAAGCGCATTTTGATATGATTCGTACAGGAATTGGTTTGTATGGTTTTGGAAATGATCCAAAGTTTGACAAAAAATTGCAACCTGTAGCTTCGTTAAAGTCTGTCATTTCACAAATACATCGTATTGAAAAAGGCGAAAGTGTCGGATACAATCGTGCGTTTGTAGCAAAAAAGAACACGACAACTGCAACAATTCCAATTGGTCATGCTGACGGAATCAGTAGACAATTTGGAAATGGTGTTGGAAGTGTTGTGATCAACGGAAAACTTGCGCCAATAATCGGAAATGTGTGTATGGATATGATTATGGTTAATGTTACCAAGATCAAATGCAATGAAGGCGATGAAGTGATCATTTTTGGTGAAGGACAAAGTGCCGAAGAATTGGCTGCCAAGATAAATACCATCTCTTACGAATTGCTTACAGCAGTATCTCAACGAATAAAACGTGTGTTTCTTCGGTAATTTGATAAAATACCCTGGGTAAGTGTCTGAAAAACTGTTAATTTTTTCTTAATTTACATTCAATTATTAACTAATAATAAATAGTATGTTCAAAGAATTTAAAAGTTTTATCATGACAGGAAATGTCGTTGATTTAGCAGTTGCTGTTATTATGGCTGGTGCAATTGGCGCCGTTGTAAAAGGATTTGTAAGCAATATTGTAATGCCTTGCGTAGGATATTTTACAGGTGGAACTGACTTTGCAGATAAAAAGATTATTTTATCTGATGCTGTTGTGGATGCAACAGGAAAAGTAATTACGCCCGAAAATGCAATTATGTGGGGAAGTTGGATAAACACCATTGTAAACTTAATCATTGTAGGATTTGTAATGTTCATGATTATAAAAGCATATAATAAAACAAAAAAGAAAGAAGAAGTTCCTGCTCCAGCTCCGCCTCCTGGACCAACACAAGAAGAATTATTAGCAGATATTAGAGATTTATTGAAAAAACAAGCTTAATTTTTCTGTATAAAATAATATATCAAAAGTCACTCCGAAACGAGTGACTTTTGTGTTATATATAACTTTTTGTTGCACTTTTGATATTTCTAAAGTTTTATATAAATCGTGCTATAATTATTCCTAGTTTTGCTAAGTAATACTAATTGTTATTTAAAAGGAGCCTAAAATAATTTGAATTATAGTGTGTCCAGATGAAGTAGAAAAGCATAGCATCGCTACGGTTTTATTTTATATTGAAATACATGTACTGAGCCTAGTCGAAGTATGGGCGCAATAGAAACAAGTTATTAGGTGCATTTTAAGTGATAATTGGTATAAGTAAACAAATGAAACATTTATTGCTAAAATTTAGTTCCACTAAAAAATGAGTATCTGAATGTTCTATCTGACAGATAAAAAATATTAAAAATAAAAACATGAAAATAGCAGTCGTTGGCGCAACAGGAATGGTAGGAACTGTAATGTTAAAAGTATTAGCAGAGCAAAAATTTCCCGTTTCAACCTTAATTCCAGTAGCTTCTGAAAAATCTATTGGAAAAGAAATCACGTATCAAGGAAAAGCATATCCTATTGTAAGTATGCAAGATGCTATTGACGCCAAACCAGATATTGCTTTATTTTCTGCTGGCGGAAATACGTCGCTAGAATGGGCTCCAAAATTTGAAGCTGTTGGTACGACTGTCATTGATAATTCATCTGCTTGGCGAATGGATCATTCCAAAAAATTAATTGTCCCAGAAATCAACGCAAACGAATTGACTGCAACCGATAAAATCATTGCAAATCCTAACTGTTCTACAATTCAAATGGTCGTGGCTTTAGCGCCATTACACAAAAAATATAAAATAAAACGGATTGTAGTTTCTACCTATCAATCTATCACAGGAACTGGCGTAAAAGCAGTGAGACAGCTAGAAAACGAATATGCTGGCGAAAAAGGCGAAATGGCATATCCGTATCCAATTCATAGAAATGCATTGCCACATTGTGATGTATTTGAAGAAAACGGATATACTAAAGAAGAAATGAAATTGGTACGTGAAACACAGAAAATTCTAAGCGATAATACAATTGCTATTACGGCAACTGCCATTCGGATTCCTGTAGTTGGCGGACATTCTGAAAGTGTAAATGTTGAATTTGAAAACGATTTTGATGTTGCTGAAGTTCGTAAACTATTGCACGAATCGCCAGGAATCATTGTACAAGACAATCCTGATGTAAACGTATATCCAATGCCAATTTACGCAGAAGGAAAAGATGAAGTATTTGTGGGACGAATTCGCCGTGACGGTTCGCAACCAAATAGTTTAAATATGTGGATTGTTGCCGATAACTTACGAAAAGGTGCCGCAACAAATACAGTTCAAATTGCACAATATTTAGTAGACAACAACTTAGTGTAATCTAAATAAAATAAAACATAAAATAACGGGCACTGAGCGAAGTCGAAGTGCCTTTCTACTTCAAAATACTATTAATCAGTTTCTTATTACAAAGTAATTATCCTGACGATCAACGAAATAGTTAGTAAAGTCAACATCTTTTTCATATATTTAAGAGTACACTAACCAAAAGTCTCGCAATATGAATTCTAACTTTACCAAAATTATCCGTTTTGTATTAGGAATAATTCTCATCGTGTTTGGTGCTAATAAGCTCCTCATGATTTTCAATGGAACTGGTTTTATGCCAGCGTTAAAAATGTCTACATTTACAGAATCGTTTAGTACCATAGGGTACATTCTTCCTGTAGTTGGCGCGCTAGAAGTTTACATTGGAATCTTACTCGTTCTAAAAAAATGGGTGCCTTTTGCGTTAATCTTACTTGCGCCGATATCTGTAAATATTTTACTGTTTCACATTTTCCTAGATTTATCTGGCGGAATGATTGGTGCATTTATTGTTGCACTTCTAAACGGAATCTTAATTTACAAACATTGGCCACAATTTAAACCCTTGTTTTATTAGTGAAACTCCATTTTGAGAAATCTAAAAAACGAACTCAAAATTGTACGTTGAAAAGCTATAAAAAACGACTCCAATATGTTAAAACCACTTCTAATTGTTTTGAAGTGGTTTTTTTTAGATTAAATTTGAACTAAAACCAATCCTGTGTTTTTTGAAATGAGCATAAATAGAAATTTCAATACTAACTGAAATGATTCGTATGCAAATTCTATCAGACAAAAACAATAAAATATAAAAAGATGAAACAGTTGTTAAAAATTAGTTGTCTCGCAGTGTTTTTCTTCTCTTGCGAGAAAGAACCCGAAAAAAAAGAAATAGTAGTGACATACCCAGAAACGCAACAAAAAGAAGTAATAGATACCTTGTTTGGTACTGAAGTAAAAGATCCGTATCGTTGGCTTGAAGATGATCGTTCGCCAGAAACAGAAGCTTGGGTAGAAGAACAAAATAAAACTACCTTCGAATATTTAGACAGTATTCCATTCCGCGAAGCGTTAAAAAAACGATATACTCAATTAATGAATTATGAAAAAATTAGTGCGCCTAAAAAAGAAGGTGAATTTAGCTATTTCTCTAAAAATGACGGATTGCAAAATCAATCTGTCATTTACAGACAAAAAGGTGATGAAGAACCTGAAGTTTTTCTAGATCCTAATAAATTTTCAGAAGATGGCACTATTTCGCTCGGTGGCGGATTGAGCTTTTCAAAAGATAAAAAAATCGTTGCTTATCCAATCTCAATTGGCGGAAGCGACTGGCGAAAAGTAATTATTAAAGATGTAGAAACGAAAGAAATTGTTGAAGATACATTGGTAGACATCAAATTCTCAGGAATTTCTTGGAAAGAAAATGACGGATTCTACTATTCTAGCTACGACAAACCTAAAGGAAGTGAATTATCTGCAAAGACAGATCAACATAAATTATACTATCATAAATTAGGAACTTCTCAAAAAGAAGATAAAGTAATTTTTGGCGGAACAGCGGCAGAAAAACATCGATATATTGGTGGCGGAGTTACTGAAGACGGAAACTATTTATTTATTAATGGAGCAGTCTCTACGTCGGGAAATAGGTTATTCATGAAAGATTTGACAAAACCAAATAGTAAAATAATAACAATTTTAAACACTACAGATTCAGATTCAAGAGTAATAGAAAATGTAGGTTCAAAATTGTATATCATGACTAACAGGAACGCGCCAAACCAAAAAATAGTAACTGTTGATGCGTCAAATCCTGCTCCTGAAAACTGGGTAGATTTCATTCCAGAAACTGAAAATGTATTAAGTCCATCAACTGGTTCAGGCTATATATTTGCAGAATATATGGTAAATGCAGTTTCTAAAGTATTACAATATGATTACGATGGAAAATTAGTGCGTGAAGTCAAATTGCCAGGCGTTGGAAGCGCTGGCGGATTTGGTGGCGAAAAAGAAGATGAAATATTGTATTATTCGTTCTCAAACTATAAAACTCCAGGAACAACCTATACGTACAATCCGAAAGATGGAACTTCTAAAGTATTCAGAAAACCAGGCATTGACTTTGATCCAGATGAATATGAAAGCAATCAGGTATTTTATACGTCAAAAGATGGCACAAAAGTTCCAATGATTATTACACACAAAAAAGGATTGAAAATGGACGGAAAGAATCCAACAATTCTGTATGGTTATGGAGGTTTCAACATTTCATTAACACCATCTTTTAGTGTTGCCAACGTTGTTTGGATGGAACAAGGCGGAATTTACGCAGTGCCAAATTTACGTGGCGGCGGCGAATACGGTAAAAAATGGCACGATGCTGGAACAAAAATGTTAAAGCAAAATGTATTTGATGATTTTATCGCTGCAGCGGAATATCTAATCGAAAAGAAATATACTTCAAGTGACTTTTTAGCCATTCGTGGTGGATCCAACGGCGGATTGTTAGTTGGTGCAACCATGACGCAACGCCCAGATTTAATGAAAGTTGCGTTGCCAGCAGTTGGCGTTTTAGACATGTTACGTTACCACACATTTACTGCGGGCGCAGGTTGGGCGTACGATTACGGAACTGCCGAAGATAGCAAAGAAATGTTTGAATATCTAAAAGGATATTCGCCAGTGCACAATGTAAAAGCTGGTGTTTCATATCCTGCGACAATGGTAACTACGGGCGATCATGACGACAGAGTTGTGCCAGCGCACAGTTTTAAATTTGCTGCCGAATTGCAAGCAAAACAATCAGGAAACAATCCTACGTTAATTCGTATTGAGACAGATGCAGGTCACGGCGCAGGAACGCCAATTACAAAAACCATTGAGCAATATGCTGATATGTTCGGTTTCACGCTGTACAATATGGGCTTCAAGGAATTGCCAAACAAAGCAGTTTTAGAGAAATTTAAGGATTAGTGAAACTCGATTTTGAAAAGCCCGAAAGGCGCATTCAAAATTGAAAGTTGAACTAACTCCGTTGAAGAACGGAGTCTGGTAAAATAAATTTACAAAAACCACCAAATTGAAATTCAGTTTGGCGGTTTTTCATTCCTGCGTAGGCAGGAATTTAAAAATTGCCACGAATACATCAGTTTAGTTCTCAAACGTCAAATCGAGTGGTTTTTCGAAATGAAATGGAGAAAAATTGTATCGAGATTCCTTTAAGATATCATCGTAATCTTCTCTTGTGAGATGCTGAATCAAGTTCAGCATGACGAAGAAAAATTCTTAACTTTTCAACTACTCAATCATCTTTTCTACCACAATCTCCCTATTTTTGCACCTCAACAATTCACTATGCTTCACGCCCAAAACGTTTCTTTTTCCTATCTTAAAAACACACCGATTCTAAAGGATATTTCTTTTAAAATTCCCGAAGGAACACATGTGTCAATTATTGGCGAAAGCGGTTGCGGAAAAAGTACCTTATTAAAACTTATCTACGGTTTATATGATTTGAATGCAGGAGAAATTCTCTGGAAAGAAAAACAAGTTTTAGGGCCAAGTTATCATCTCGTTCCAGGACATGAAAAGATGAAATACTTAGCGCAAGATTTTGATTTAATGCCATATATTACGGTTGCGGAAAACGTTGGAAGTTATTTGTCCAATTTCTATCCTGAAGAAAAAAAAGCACGCATTTCGGAATTGCTAGAAATGGTTGAAATGTCCGCATTCGCGAATGTAAAAGCAAAATTACTCAGTGGCGGACAACAACAACGTGTCGCATTGGCAAAAGCAGTTGCGCGTGAACCTGAAGTTTTATTGTTAGATGAACCTTTCAGTCACATAGATAATTTCCGAAAAAACAAGCTTCGTAGAAACCTCTTTGCATATCTCAAAAAGCAGCACATTACTTGTATCGTTGCTACACACGATAGCACAGACGCGCTTTCCTTTGCAGATATGACACTTGTGTTAAAACAAGGAAAACTCATAGCGCAAAGCGCACCTAAAGATTTATACGAGAATCCTACCAATAAATATATTGCGTCACTTTTTGGTGAAGTCAATGAATTGCCAGCGAATTTGTTTCCAAGTATAAAAACTTCACAAGAAACTGTTCTGATTTATCCACATCAATTAAAAGTAAACGAAACTTTTGATTTCAAAGTAATAGTACAACAAAGTTATTTTAAAGGAAGTCAGTATTTAGTTGTTGCAAGGTATGGAGGAATTGAGGTGTTTTTTGAGAGTTTATGTGTGTTGGAAATTGGTGTTGAAGTTGGGTTGGAGTTAGTTTTTAACTAGATTAATTGGTTTTTTAAAGTTTTCATATTCCTTAACAACTCCATTATCAGTATAATAATATATACCTGTTCGTGTTAAACTCTGTAAAAGTTTGCTTGATTGCATCTTTCAACCCTTTTCCCAAAAAAACACCAGCGCCTTTTCGAAGTGTCCACTTGGCAGCTTTTCTTTGAAACTCCTTAAACTTTTCTATATTGTCTAATTTTTCTTTAAGTTCTTTGTTTTCCTGTTCAAGTGCTTCATAACTTGCTTTATCTTCTTCCATGAGATCACTTTCAATCTCTTAAAGGTATAACAATGAAAGGTGTAGTTCAAAATTTATTGCTAATTAATAAAACTACTACAATCAAAATACTACCTCAAAACCCACCAAAAGATAGGGAAAAAATAGATTGAGTTGTTCTATATAAAAAGTAATCCACTAAAAATCAAACTAACCGTTTATTTTTTTGTTATATTAGATGCTTTAATTAATTAAAACCATGTTCAAAAACCTACTTAAAATTGCTAGTGTAGCACTACTTTTTGCTACACTTTTTTCTTGTGCTGATGATACCGATACCGCTGTTGATGACGATTATGTGCCAATTCCTATGTCGCCAGTTGTATTAGATATGGACGCTTTTCCTTTTGACACACTTTCAGAATACAACTTTTTTGAAGGTGATATGAAAGAGCAAGAACCTGTATTAGGCGTTATTCCGTACGAGCCAATTTCAGGACTATTTACAGACTACGCCAAAAAGAAACGCTTTGTTTGGATGCCAAGCGATGTGCAAGCAACGTATGCAGCTGATAATGAACTTATAGATTTTCCCGTGGGAACAATCTTGATCAAAACATTTTATTACAACAATGTACAACCTGCTAACAATACGCGTATTATTGAAACTCGCTTAATGCTAAGAAAAGCAGACGATTGGTATTTTGCTGATTATATCTGGAATGACGATCAAACCGAAGCTACTTTTAGTTTGGAAGGTTCATTTACAAATGTAGACTTTCTGGAAAATGGCGTTGCAAAAAGCACAAACTACAGAATTCCTTCCAGTGTGGAATGCTTTACTTGTCACAAACAAGGTACAAACTCTGTTCCTATTGGTGTAAAACCACAAAACTTAAATAGTTTATTCGGGTACACAGATGGTTCTCAAAATCAGTTAGAAAAGCTTATTGCGGAAGGCTATTTAGAAGATAACTTACCAACAACGATTAATACTGTTGTAAAGTGGAGTGACCAAACGCAACCAATTGACTTACGCGTTCGCTCATATATTGATATCAATTGTGCACACTGTCATTCAGAATTATCACATTGTGATTACAGACCTGTGCGTTTTGCGTTTGATGAATCTGCTGACGAAACAAACTTAGGTGTGTGTGTAGATCCTGACACAGAAATTGTTGGAATGGTAAATATTGTAACACCTTCCTTAAAAGAACGCTCAGTGATGTATTATAGAATCAATACAACAGCTGAAGAATTTAGAATGCCTTTACTTGGACGAACTATTATTCACGAAGAAGCTGTCAATCTTATTGGGGAATGGATTGATGGATTAACCACTGAATGCGATTAATAATAATTAAACCAATACTATGAATTCTTTATGTATTTGTAGTATAAAAAAACCAATTTATAAAAAAAGTTAACCTATGAAAAAAATTACGTTACTAATAAGTTTAATAGCTTCCTGCTTTTTTGCAGGCGCACAAACAACAGTTGACTGCTCAGTTGGTCCTGTAAATACAACGTATTGTTATGTAAATAATGATACTACAAGTTTTGTTTTTGTAAGTTCTGATGGATCAGATTTACAAGTCACCTTTAACGCAGGTGAAGTAGAAGACACTTGGGATGAACTCATCGTATTGGATACAAACGGAACTGAATTATACAACGGATATGGAAATGCTGGAGACTTAACAGGTCTTACATTTCAGTCTAATGGAAACATGATTACGGTTTCTATCAATTCTGATGTAACAATTAATTGCACTAGTAATAATAACGCTTTTGATTCGTGGGATTTTAATGTAAGCTGTGCAACTTGTATCAATCCGACAGCTACGTATACTGTTGTAAATGATTGTGCTACAAGTGGCGGGTTTTTAGTAGATGTCAATGTTTCTGACCTTGGTTCAGCTTCTTCATTAACAATTTCTGACAACAGATCGAGTCCTACACAAGCTTTAAGTGCTCCCGGAACGGTTCAATTTGGACCGTTTCCGAACACAGCAGGCATTGTTATTTCTATCCAAAATGATCAAGATTTAAACTGTAGTGTAAACAGTACTTCAATTACGCAAAGTGGTTGTCCGCCGCCAGTGCCAGTTGGTGTAACGTGTGGTTTAGGAACTTCTACGTTTGTCTTTACAGAAGAATTTGATATTGTTTCTGGATGGACAGGAAACTTAAACATTGATGACGGTTCATGGGAAATTCCTGATGGTTCTACATCTATTGGAACTGGTCCAAACACTGCGTTTAGTGGTGCAAACTTTATGAATTTTGAAGCTTCTGGAGATACAACAGCAACGGCTTCAGCAGTAAGTCCAGCAATAGATTTATCAACAGCAACAAGTGGTGCTGAATTATCATTCTACATGCACGCTTATGGAGCCGATATGGGAACTTTAAATGTAAAAGTTGGTACGTCTGCTTCAGGGCCTTTTACAACAGTATTTACACAAACTGGAGAATTACAAACAAGCGGAGCAGAAGCTTGGGTTCCTGTTGGTGTCAACTTAGATACATACATAGGACAAGTAATTTATATAGAATTTAGCCATACAGGAACAGGAACAGGGATTGAAGGAGACATGGCTATTGATTATGTACGTGTAGAAACATGTGGATCGTTTTGTATTGAACCTTCAGGTTTAGCCGTTTCTGCAATTACACAAGACTCAGCAACCGTTTCTTGGACAGAAAATAACGGAGAAACAGCTTGGGAATATGTAATACAGCCAGCCGGAACAGGAATTCCAACAGGTCCAGGAACTGCTGCAACGTCAACAACTGTAAATATAACGTCCTTAAACCCAGGAACAAATTACGAAGTATATGTGCGTACTATTTGCGGATCAGATGCTAGTACTTGGGCTGGACCTTTAACATTTGAAACCTTAGCGCCGCCACCGCCAGCGAACTTTACAACATCAACGATTTCTACTGTGGGAACGCATAAAGCTTCCGTTGATATGAATGGTGACTTTTTGGATGACGTCGTTTCTATTGGAGCTACAAATATCAATATTTTCTATCAGCAAACTGTTGGTGGTTTAAGTGGAACAGCTACAGATATTACTACTACAACTGCAGACTTTCCGCCTGCTTGGAGTTTGGCTGCTGGCGATTACGATAGAAATGGATTTACAGATCTTTTATATGGTGGACAAAATGGAGTTACCTTTATGAGAGCAAATGCAACAGGAACAGGATTTACTGAAATTTCAGGACCTGAATATGTATTCTGTCAACGTTCAAATTTTGTTGATGTGAATCAAGATGGACACTTAGATGCTTTTGTGTGTCATGATCTAGATCCAAATGTATATTATTTGAATGACGGAAGTGGAAACCTCGTATTTAACCAAGGTGGACTTGGAGATATTGCTGGTGGAGGAAACTATGGTTCTGTTTGGATTGATTATGATAACGATAGAGATTTAGATATGTTCATTGCAAAATGTCGTGGAGGTTTTTCTACGATTAACATTAATGAAATGCACGAAAATGATGGTACTGGTACTTATACAGAAGTAGCTTCTACGCTAGGTTTAGCAGATCAAATACAAACGTGGTCTTCCGCTTGGGGAGATTTTGATAACGACGGAGATATGGACGTTTTTGTTGGCGCAAGTTCTCTGTCTAACGGAACACACAAACTGATGCGAAATAACGGAAACAGTACATTTACCGATGTAACTGCTGCTTCTGGAATATTGCCAGACTTAACAAACTTAGGAATTGAAAACGCAACGTACGATTTTGATAATGATGGAAATTTAGACATTGCTTCTAACGGAAGTGTTCTATTTGGAAATGGTGATTTAACGTTTACAGTATATGAAAATGTGTTAGCAGGTGATAATGGTTCTTTTGGTGATCTAAACAATGATGGATTCATTGATGCAGTTTCGGGGACTACATTATACACAAACAATACAAACACTAACAATTGGGTGAAAATTACCACGACTGGAGTTGGAAGTAATATTAACGGAATTGGTGCTAGAGTGGAAGTTCATACAGCTTCCGGAGTTCAAATTCGTGATGTACGTAGTGGAGAAGGATTCGGTTTTATGAGTACATTAAATACACATTTCGGAATCGGAACAGATACTGCAATTACAAATATTATCATTTACTGGCCATCTGGAGCTATTGATAATATGTTGAATCCTTCGACCAATACACATCATATGGTTACCGAAGGACAAACCTTAGGTGTTGAAGATGAAACCTTAGAAAGTATTGCTATTCATCCAAATCCTGTTGGGAAAGTGATGAATATTAATAGTCCCGTTAATTTGGTTGGGAAAATTGCAACGATCTTTAACATTGAAGGAAAACGTATGATGAACTTAAAATTGACAGAACATTCAATTGATGTTTCAAACTTACGCCAAGGAAATTATATTTTACGTTTAGAATCTGATGGAAAAGTATATACTCAGAAATTCATCAAACGATAAAAAGCAAGATCGCTGCGCTTTTAGAATCAAGAACAAAAACGTGTCGCTAGCTATTTTATAATTAGAATAATATACAAAACTCCAATGCTTTTAAAGTATTGGAGTTTTCTTTTTCAAAGAAATAAACTTCTTAGACTTGCTTGGATTGTTAGACTTTTTCGTTAGGCTGAATCAAGTTTAGCTTCTCATAACAGTAAATGCTCATTTGTAAATTGCTACAAAATAGATAGTGTTTCAAAACAAAACTCACCAAAAGGTAGGACAAAAGTACATTCAGTTGTTATATATAAAGAGTAACTCACTAAAAATCAAATATAACATGCAATAAATTTGTTATATTAGTGCCTTAATCAATCAACCGCATGATTACCAAACTAACAAAAATTGCTAGTATAGCACTACTTTTTGCTATGCTTTTCTCTTGTTCTGATGATGAAAATCCCGTTACAGACGACGATTATGTACCAATTCCTGTGTCGCCAGTTGTATTAGATATGGACGCCTTTCCTTTTGACACACTTTCAGAATACAACTTTTTTGAAGGCGAAATAAAGGATCAAGAACCTGTTTTAGGTGTCATTCCATACAAGCCAATTTCAAATTTATTTACAGACTACGCCAAAAAGAAAAGGTTCGTTTGGATGCCAAGCGATGTGCAAGCAACCTATGTTGCTGACAATGAACTTATTGAATTTCCTGTCGGAACATTACTCATCAAAACGTTTTATTACAACAACGTACAACCTGCTAATAATACGCGTATTATTGAAACTCGCTTAATGCTAAAAAAAGCAGACGATTGGTATTTTGCCGATTACGTTTGGAATGATGAGCAAACGGAAGCGACATTTAGTCTAACAGGTTCATTTACAAATGTAGACTTTCTGGAAAATGGCGTTGCAAAAAGCACAAACTACAGAATTCCTTCCAGTGTGGAATGCTTTACTTGTCATAAACAAGGTACAAACTCTGTTCCTATTGGTGTAAAACCGCAAAACTTAAATAGTTTATTCGGGTACACAGATGGTTCTCAGAATCAATTACAAAAGCTAGTTGATGAAGGTTATTTAGAAGATAACTTACCAACAACGATTAATACGGTTGTAGATTGGAGCGATGCAACGCAACCAATTGACTTACGCGTTCGCTCATATATTGATATCAATTGTGCACATTGTCATTCAGAATTATCACATTGTGACTACAGACCTGTGCGTTTTGCGTTTGATGAATCTGCTGACGAAACAAACTTAGGTGTTTGTGTAGATCCTGATACAGAAATTGTTGGAATGGTAAATATTGTAACACCTTCCTTAAAAGAACGCTCAGTTATGTATTATAGAATCAATACAACAGCTGAAGAATTTAGAATGCCTTTACTTGGACGAACTATTATTCACGAAGAAGCCGTCACTCTTATTGGTCAATGGATTGATGGATTAACCACCGAATGCGATTAATAATAACTAAAATAACACTATGAATTCTTTATGTATTTGTAGTATAAAATCCAGCATATGAAAAAAATTATGTTACTAATAAGTTTGATAGCTTCCTGCTTTTTTGCAGGCGCACAAACAACAGTTGACTGCTTAGTTGGTCCTGTAAATACAACGTATTGTTATGTAAATAATGATACTACAAGTTTTGTTTTTGTAAGTTCTGATGGATCAGATTTACAAGTCACCTTTAACGCAGGTGAAGTAGAAAATACTTGGGATGAACTCATCGTATTGGATACAAACGGAACTGAATTATACAACGGATATGGAAATGCTGGAGACTTAACAGGTCTTACATTTCAATCAACTGGAGATACGATTACGGTTTCTATCAATTCTGATGGAACTATTAATTGTAGTGGTAACGGATATACATCGTGGGATTTTGATGTAAACTGTGCAACCTGTACCAACCCAACAGCTACGTATACTGTTGTAAATGATTGTGCTACAAGTGGCGGGTTTTTAGTAGATGTCAACGTTTCTAACCTTGGAAGTGCGACTTCTTTAACCGTTTCGGATAATCAATCAAGTGCTACGCAATCTTTAAATACAGCTGGAACAGTTCAGTTTGGACCATTTACAAATGCAACTGACGTTGTAATTTCTATTCTAAATGATCAAGATACAAACTGTAACGTAAATAGTACTTCGCTTACGCAAAGTAACTGTCCGCCGCCGCCGCCAGTTGGTATAACGTGTGGTTCAGGAGCTTCTACGTTTATCTTTACAGAAGAATTTGATACTGTTTCTGGATGGACAGGAAACTTAAATACTGGAAACGGAAGTTGGGAAATTCCTAACGCTTCTGGATCTACTGGAACTGGACCAGACACTGCGTTTAGTGGTGCAAACTTTATGAATTTTGAAGCTTCAGGAAATACTACATCTACAGGTTCCGCAGTAAGTCCAGCAATAGATTTATCATCAGCGACAGATGGCGCTGAACTTTCATTCTACTTACATGCTTTTGGAGATGATATGGGAACTTTAAACGTAAAAGTTGGTACGTCTGCTTCAGGACCTTTTACTACAGTATTTACACAAACTGGAGAATTACAAACAAGCGGAGCAGAAGCTTGGGTTTCTGTTGGTGTCAATTTAGATACATACATAGGGCAAGTAATTTACTTAGAATTTAGCCATACAGGAACAGGAACAGGTTTTCAAGGAGATATGTCTATAGATTATGTACGTGTAGAAACATGTGGATCGTTTTGTATTGCACCTTCAAGTTTAGCCGCTTCTGCAATCACACAAACCTCAGCAACCGTTTCTTGGGCAGCAAACAACGGAGAAACAGCTTGGGAATATGTAATACAGCCAGCCGGAACAGGAATTCCAACAGGTCCAGGAACTGCTGCAACGTCAACAACTGTAAATATAACGTCCTTAAATCCAGGAACAAGTTACGAAGTATATGTTCGTGCCATTTGCGGATTAGATGCTAGTATTTGGGGCGGACCATTAACATTCGAAACGTTAGCGCCGCCACCGCCAGCTACATTTACAACATCTACTGTGGCAACTTCAGGAACACAAAGAGCTGCCGTAGATATGAATGGTGACTTTTTAGACGATATTGTTTCCATTGGAACAACCAATGTAAATATCTTTTATCAACAAGCTGTTGGAGGTTTAAGCGGCACGGCAACAAACATTACAACTACAAGCGCAAACAATACGCCATCGTGGAGTTTGGCTGCTGCCGATTTTGATAGAAACGGATTTACCGATTTATTATATGGTGGAGGAAATGGTGTTACCTTTATGAGAGCAAATGCAACAGGAACAGGATTTACTGAAATTTCTGGATCAGAATATGTATTCTCACAACGTTCAAACTTTGTTGATTTAAACCAAGATGGACACTTAGATGCTTTTGTGTGTCATGATGTTGATCCAAATGTATATTATTTGAATGATGGAAGTGGAAACCTAGTATTTAACCAAGGTGGACTTGGAGATATTGCTGGTGGAGGAAACTATGGTTCTGTTTGGATTGATTATGATAATGATAGAGATATGGACATGTTTATTGCTAAATGTCGTGGAGGATCTTCTACGATTAATATCAATGAAATGCATGAAAATGACGGAACTGGAACTTTTACAGAAGTAGCTTCTACCATAGGTTTAGCTGACCCAGTACAAACGTGGTCTTCCGCTTGGGGAGATTTTGATAACGACGGCGATATGGACGTTTTTGTAGGTGCAAGTTCTACTTCAAACGGAACACACAAACTGATGCGAAATAACGGAAACAGTACATTTACCGATGTAACTGCCGCTTCTGGAATATTGCCAAACTTAACCAATACAGGAATCGAAAATGCAACGTACGATTTTGACAACGACGGAAACTTAGATGTTGCTTCTAACGGAAGTATTCTATTCGGAAATGGCGACATGACATTTTCAGTATATGACGGGGTTTTATCTGGAAATAATGGTTCTTTTGGAGATATGAATAATGACGGATTTATTGATGCACTTTCAGGAACTACATTATACACAAACGATACAAATACTAATAATTGGATAAAAATTACCACGACTGGAGTTGGAAGTAATATTAACGGAATTGGCGCTAGAGTGGAAGTTCATACAGCTTCCGGAGTTCAAATTCGTGATGTACGTAGTGGAGAAGGATTCCGTTTTATGAGTACATTAAATACACATTTCGGAATCGGAACAGATACTGCGATTACAAATATTATTATTTACTGGCCATCTGGTGCTATTGATAATGTGCTGAATCCTACAATTAATACGCATCATGTAATTACTGAAGGACAAGCATTAGGTATTGAAGATGAAGCGTTGTTGGAAAGCATTACAATTCATCCAAATCCTGTTGGAAAAGTGATGAATATCAACAGTCCGATCAACTTAGTTGGAAAAATTGCAACGATCTTTAACATTGAAGGAAAACGTATGATGAACTTAAAATTGACAGAACATTCCATTGATGTTTCAAACTTACGTCAAGGAAACTATATTCTACGTTTAGAATCTGATGGAAAAGTATACACGCAGAAATTCATCAAACGATAAAAAGATACAAGATCACTGCGCTTTTAGAATCAAGAACAAAAACGTGTCGCTAGCTATTTTATAATTAGAATAATATACAAAACTCCAATGCTTTTAAAGTATTGGAGTTTTCTTTTTCAAAGAAAAAGACTTCTTAGACTTGCTTGGATTATTGGAATTTTAGACTTTTTCTAGCATTGAACGCTAGCGCGAGTTTCACAACTCGTGCCGATAAACAAGCTAAATACAATTCGTTAATTAAAAGAAACAGATTACTTCGTCATGCTTCCCGTAATGACGTTTTAAAGCCAGTCCAAGGAGTCTAAAAGCGGTCTAATATCTAGTTTCTAAAACTTCACATTCAACAAATCGCCGCTCAATTGTAAAATAACCAATTCCGCAAGTTTTGCGTTGTATTTTGCTTGGTTTCTGCTGAGTTCCGCATTTAATAAATTCAATTGTGCTTGACGAAATTCGATAGAGTTTACTTGTCCTATTTTGAATTTTTCCTTGGTACGATCAAAATTGTTTTGTGACGTTTTAATATTTCTTTCTTGCAATTCGTAAATCAAGATTTTATTCTGATAATCGTCCCAAGCATTGTTAAAATTACGTTCAATATCAATCAGAATTTGCTCTTTTTGCAATTGTTGATTTTCTAGTGTAATTTTTGCATTTTTTACACTAATTAACGTGCTTCCGCCATCGAACAAATTCCAACTTAAATTAATTCCGCCAGATAATCCTGTGTTGGTAGAAACTGCCACAAACGAAGCTGCATTGTTGTTATTTTTGTTCCAACCGTACGTTCCTGTCAAACCAACTGTTGGCAAATATTGAGATCGGTTCGATTTTACATCTAACGAGCTAATATTAATATTTTTTTCTACTTGTAAGAGCGAAACATTCGTTGCTTTCGTTTTTGTCCACAACGCTTCTTTATCAAGCTCAAACGCAAAGTTAATAGTTGTATCAACATTAAAATCTAGCGTAAGCTTATTTCCAAGAATTACGTTTAAATCACGCTTGGTATTTCTCAATTGTTGTTCCGTATTAACAATTGTAATACTATCATTATTGATATCTACTTGCGCATTTAAAACTTCCAATTTTGTATTCTGACCATATTCAAATTGATATTCTGATCTTGTCAATCGATCTTTAGAAATTTCAAACGTTTCCATAATCGCTGACGTATTTTCTGAAAGTTGCGCTACCGAATAATATACTGAAAATAGTTGCAATACTGTATTTTCAATAGTTTCACGTGCTTCCAATTCCGATAATTGATATTGCTCTTTTAAACGTTTGTAATTGTACTTTCGACCTAAACCATCAAAAAGTGTATAGTTTAAATTTAAAGAAGCATTGTAACGTGAACTTTCTGCAGAATTTAACGTCGTTGTTGTTCCATTTGAAAATTCGGCTTCCGTATTATCCAAATTATACGTTGCGCCAGCATTTCCCGTTAAGGTTGGCAAATAACCTGAGTTAAAAATACTCGTATTATTTTCGGCAACTTTTACCGTATTATTAGCAATTTTAATTCCATAATTGTGTTCCAACGTCAACTGAATAGCTTCTTCTGGCGTTAAAACTTGTTCTTGCGCATTTGCGTAGATTCCGAAGAAAAGGAAGATCCAGGTAAGATATATGTTATTGTTCATCCGTCTTATGTTCGTTTTCGTTTTGTTCATCAAATGTGTGTACTTCTTCGTCTTTTATTGCTGCAAAATCTTCTTTTTCTTCCGAAAGATGTTCTCCTTCGCGCTGTTCTTTAATTGCGCGTTCTACTTCTTCTTTCGTCACATCTTTTCCTGTGAGCAACCATTTTCCATTTTTCTTAATACTGTTACTGAACGATAAGAATAATGGCAAAACGAGTAATGTTAAAATTGTTGCATAACCAATTCCGAACGAGATAGAAATTGCCATTGGTTTTAAAAATTGCGCTTGTCTACTTTTTTCTAATAATAATGGCGCTAAACCCGCAATTGTTGTTAATGACGTTAAGAAAATTGCTCTAAATCGTGATTTTCCAGCTTCGCTTAAAGCCAAATCGAATTTCATGCCTTCTTTTAAATTCGTGTTGAATTTTCCAATGAGCACCAAACCATCGTTCACCATAATTCCGATTAACGCGATGATTCCTAAAAGTGATAAAATATTTACAGAAAAATCTAATAACCAATGTCCCCAAGCAACAGCCGTTAAGCTAAAAGGTACTAAAAGTATCAATAATATTGGCTGACTGTAACTTCGGAACGTGAACGCAATTGTAATATAAATTAAGATTAATATTGGAATTCCCGCATCCCATAATGAACCTAATAATTTATCTTTCTCTCTATTTTGTCCTTCAAAAGCAGCAGTAATTGTTGGGTATTTTGATTGCAAATCTGGAATTGTGTTGTTTTTAAGATCATCTAAAATATCTGTCGAACTTGCGCTTGGATTTTTTAAATCTGCCGAAATACGAATTTCACGTTGTCCTTCTAAATGATTAATAGCAACTTCTCCACGTTCAATAGTGTACGAAGCAATATCTTTCAACGTTACGCGTTCGCCGCTTGGCGTTACAATTCGCATGTCATCCAAATCATTGATAGAAGCTCTATTGCTCCGATCGTATCGAACCCAAACTCTAATTTCATCTTGTCCACGCTGAAAACGTTGCGCTTGTGTACCAAAAAATCCTGAACGTACTTGCGACATTACCGTACGCAAGTCTAAACCAAGTAAATAAGCACTTTCTTTGAGTTTTAAACGAATTTCTTTAATTCCTGCCGGATCTGTGTCTTCCACATCTTTTAAAAGCGGATTATCGCTTAAAACCTGTTTCAATGCTTCTTTTGCCGCTTTCAGTTCCGTGATATTATTTCCTAGTAATGCTACAGAAACTGGGCTTCCGCCGAAGTTTCCACCTGAACCGAAAATTAAACGTTCTGTTCCAATCACTGGACCGACTAATTCTCTCAATCGGTTGGCAACTAAAGAAGATTTAACGGCATCTGGACGTTCTTGCCCTGGCAACAAATTAATAACCAATCGTGCGCTAGAACTACTATTTAAGGTCAAAATTGTGTTTTCAAACAATTCTTTATCAGTTCCTTTTAAATATTTTTCTGTAAATTCTTTATTAACGATAAATGATTTTTCTTCAATCATCGAAATGATAGAATCTGTAATCTGTACGTTGGTTCCGTTTGGCATGTCTAATTCAATAGAAACACGATCACTCGCAATAGATGGAAATAACGTAACACCAATTGTGCCTCCCATTGTAGCACCAACAGTTAGAATTAATAACGCAATAAAAACACCTAACGAGAATATTTTAAATCGCAATACAAATCCTAAAATTGGTGTATATAATTTGTCTCGCAAATAGCTCATAAAATTATCTCCAAACTCATTAACAACACGCATTTTTGAGAAGAATTGCTTCAATTTCGAAGGATTTTCGTCTACTTTTTGTTTTCTCAATGCTTTGGAATGTGCCAAATGCGCAGGCAAAATGATTAAAGCTTCCACCAATGAAACAAGCAAAGTCAAGATTACGACAACGGAGACTTCACTGAAAAATTCGCCAATTCTACTATCTAAAAATAAAAATAGTGAAAACGCTAATAACGTTGTAATAATCGCGGAAACTACTGGCGGAATTACTTCCATAGTTCCATCAATTGCTGCTTGAACGGGCGTTTTTCCTTTTTCATAATGTTGATAAATATTTTCTGCAATGACAATTCCATCATCCACCAAAATACCAATCACGATGATCATTCCGAAAAGTGATAATACATTGATAGTGACATCAAATTGACCTGCAAAAATGAACATTCCCAAGAATGAAATTGGCAATCCAAACGCTACCCAAAATGCCAAACGTACGTTTAGAAATATGGATAGAAAGATTAATACTAGCGCAATTCCTGATAAAGCATTCCAAAATAAAAGTGTTGTACGTTGGTTTAGCGTAATCGATAAATCGCGCACAACATCCAAACGCACATTTTCGTACTTGTGATTATAATCTTCAATGTATTCTTTTACTTTATCTGCCGAAGTGATTAAATCTTCATTATTTGTACTTGTGATAGAAATGTTAACCGATAAATTTTGATTGAAATACGTAGCATTTGGCGTTTCAGAAAAACGATCGCGTACAATGGCAATATCTTTTAACCGAACAGTTTTCCCATCTGGCGTAGCACGAATGACAAGATTTGACAATTCATCACCATAATACGAACGATTATTGGCACGAATTAAATATTCTTCAGCGTCTGTTTTTATATTTCCACCAGTCACCAAAATATTTGACGAACTCACGGCTGCGGCAACTTCTGCAAACGTCAAATTATAAGCTAATAAATTGGCTTCGTTGACAGCAATTTCAATTTCTTCCGCAGGATATCCAGAAATGGCAACTTGCGAAATTCCGTCAATGGCGCGCAAATCATTTTCAACTTGGCGACCAATTTGTTTTAAAGTTGTTAACGGAACATTTTTTCCGCTTAGCGCGAATGAAATCGTTTCTCTAACAGCTTCTTGTTTGGCAACAACCAACGGTTCCATTCCTGTTGGAAACGACGGAACACGATCAACAGCATTTTTGACTTCTAGTAACATGAAGTCAATATTTTCTCCTTTTTCAATCTCAACGGTAATCGTTCCGCTGTTTTCACGCGAAGTTGATGTCACACGATCTACACCTTTTAAGCCTTTGAGATTATCTTCTATTTGAAGCACAATTCCTTCTTCAATCTCTTGTGGAGACGCGCCAGGATATGCAATATTTACATTGATAATTTTAGAATCTACCAATGGAAAAAAGGAAGATTTTAACGACCACGCGCCTAAAATACCAAACGCAAAAAATGCAATGATAAATACATTTACCGCAACGTGATACCTAATGAAATAGGCAATTAGTTTTCTCATAACCTATTGTTTAGCTTTTTTAGTATCGTCATTGGTAGTCGTTGTTTCGTCTTTTTCTGAAGCAACTTTAAATGGTTTTACAGCCATTCCAGCGTATGCTCCAGGAACAGGATTGGAAAGTATAATTGTTCCGTTTGGCACATTTTTCAGCACAACTTTCGTATCTGAAAAATAGACAGGTTTTACGTCAATAACGTCTAAAATGCTATCTTTTACAACATAAATTTGCTCGCTTTCTAACAATAAATTTCTATTAATTTGAATAGCGTCTGTTTCTTCTTTTGCATTTAAGTTGGCTTCTAAATACATTCCTTCTTTCAACTTCTCATTTTTAACTTCTATAAAAGCCGTAATCGTTTGTGTAGTTGGATCAATACTTCCGTTGACACGGGAAACGACTCCGGAATAATTTTCGGTATTTTCAAGATTGTTCAAGGCAACTTTTTCGCCCACTTTTAATAAACTTGCGTAGGTTTTGCTTAAAGCAACTTCCATTTCGTAAACAGAATCATCAATGAACTCTCCTAATTTTTGTCCACTTCTAACCAATGAACCTTCTGTGAGCAATACTTGTGTTAAAATTCCAGAGAATGGTGCTCGGATGGTATATTTTGCCAATCGTTGCTCTTGGTTTTTTACGGTATAATAGTTTGATACAATTCCGCGACCTGTAATAAAGTATTTTTCCTTGTCGGAAGTCAACTCAGGTAAGGTTGGCGTTGTTTTGTTTAAATCGAAATTATTCAGATAGGTTTGCCATTTTTGAAATACTTCTGGAAAATCGAGTCGCAAATCGGGCATAATGGCTGCAATAGCGTTGTACAAATTACTTTTAGCTGATTGTACGCCTGCGTAATATTCGGCAGCATCAATACGAATGAGTGTTTCTCCTTGACGGTATTTTTGTCCTGGCTTGAATAATTTTCCGCTAGTTTTAAAAATTCCTTGTACCTCAGCGTATAATTCCACACGCCGTTTTGCCACAAGGCTTCCATTTGCAGGAATTACAATTGGTATTGTTGTATTCTGAACAGTATCAGTATACACCGTTTTTACTACTTTTTCAGGAACAGGTCTTGGCTTATTTTTGTTTGCAATCATATTTTTTGCAGATAAAAAAGCTCCTACGATAATGAGGACTCCAAGAACCGAAAGTATAATTTTTCGCATTTGGCGGGATTATTTTAGATGGTTAGACTGCAAATTTATCCATTAGTTTACTTTTAAACTCTTAAAAAAAGCTTAATATCGTATGAAATGTAACTTGATTAGAATTATTTAAGGCACAATTATTGTAAAACAGTTATTAATTATTTTGTATTTGTTGCATTTTAACTACTTTTCAAGTAGCTATTTTTAAAAATTATGCGAAATAACCTTAGTGAAAATACGTGTTTGACGTTGTTTTTAGTCATTTCATAGATAATTTAGCAATGATATAACGTAAAACATTTTTTTGAACCCTATAATTTTATACTTTTACACCGTAATGGCAAAAGTGAACCAAAAGACCCTGGTGTGCTTTGTTATAATCGCTTTAGCTTTTTTGACATTAACACACGCCCAAATCGTACCACCGCCACCTGGACCGCCGCCTCCACCGGGATTCCCGATAGATGCTGGACTTATAGGTGTTTTAGTTGCTGGACTTTTGTATGGTATAAGGAAAAAAATGAATAAGTAACTACTTCAATCGCCCCTGAAGTCTTGCTACATATTTTCCTATAACATCAAATTCTAGATTTATAAGCGACCCAACTTTCAAATATTGAAAAGTGGTGTGGCCATACGTGTATGGAATAATAGCAACTGAAAATGTATTGTTTCCCGAGTTTACGACAGTAAGACTTGTACCGTTTATCGTAACTGAACCTTTTTCAATAGTAATGTTGCTTAAAGATTCGTCATACTCAAATGTATAATACCAACTTCCATCACTTTCTTTAATAGAAATACATGTTCCAACCTGATCTACATGTCCTTGCACAATATGTCCGTCTAAACGATCGCCCAATTTCATAGCGCGTTCCAAATTAATACGATCATTTACTTGCCAAGTTCTCACATTTGTTTTTTCTAAAGTTTCTTGAATTGCTGTAACGACATACGTCTTCTCATCCAAATTTCTATCGACAACAGTCAAGCAAACACCATTGTGTGCAACGCTTTGATCAATTTTTAATTCCTCCGTTAAACTACTCCGAACTGTGATGTGGAGGTTTTCTTTTTCGCTCTCTAGATGTGTAATCACACCTAATTCTTCAATAATCCCTGTAAACATCTATTTATTTGGTTAAATTTGCATGTAAAATTAGAAATAAAAAGTTTTAATACCTAAATGAAGAAAGAGGAAAAAATAAAAGTAGGGATTTCGGTTGGTGATTTGAATGGTATAGGAACAGAAGTAATTCTGAAGACATTTGAAGATAGCAGGATGCTAGAATTGTGTACGCCTGTTATTTTTGGATCTACTAAAATTTTATCATTTCAGAAGAAGCAATTCAACATACAAACAAATTTTCATGGAATTCCAAGTGCCGACAAAGCGCTAGATGGCAAAGTAAATGTGGTAAACATTTGGAAAGATTCTATGGATATTGAATACGGAAAATCAACGGAACAAGCTGGAAAGTTTGCCATTGAATCGTTTGTAGAAGCAACCAACGCACTGAAAGAAGGAACCATTGATATTTTGGTGACAGCGCCAATTAACAAACATAATGTACAATCGGAAGATTTTAAGTTTCCAGGACATACAGATTATTTAGGACAAGTTTTAGAAGGCGATAGTTTGATGTTAATGGTAAATGATTCTTTAAGAGTTGGATTGTTAACAGATCATGTTGCTGTAAAAGATGTTTCGGCAGCGATTACGCCAGAACTCATTCAGAAAAAAGTAGACATTATCTATAATACTTTGAAACAAGATTTCGGAATTAGCAAACCGAAAATTGCTGTTTTAGGCATTAATCCACATGTTGGAGATAATGGTGTTATTGGTGTGGAAGATGATGAAATATTAAAACCAACACTGGAAAAGATTAAAAATTCAGGAAAATTAGTTTTTGGTCCGTATGCGGCAGATAGTTTTTTTGCATCAAGCAATTACAAAAACTTTGACGCCATTTTAGCAGCATATCACGATCAAGGATTAATTCCGTTTAAAACGTTATCTTTTGGACAAGGCGTGAATTTCACGGCAGGACTTAATAGAGTACGTACATCACCAGATCATGGAACTGCGTATGAAATTGCTGGGAAAAACCAGGCAGATCATAACTCTTTCAAAGAAGCAGTATTCACTGGAATACAGATTTTTAGGACTAGAGAAACCTATAAAGTAATTGCAAAAAACCCATTAAAAAAGCAGCTTCCCAAGATATAAACAAAAAAATGTTAACAACTTAACGTACATTAAGAAAAATTTATATCTTTGCACGCTCGAAACTGATGTTTAAGATGATGGAACTAAAGGACTTTAATATTCCTTTTACGGGATTAAAAGAAGGAAAGCACCAATTCGAATATCAAATTGATAATTCGTTCTTTAAACTTTTTGACTTTGATGAATTCAATGAAACTGCTATAAAAGCTACGTTAGAATTTCACAAAAAAGCAACCATGCTTGAATTAACCTTCAATGCAATAGGAACTGTAAATGTAAATTGTGATTTGACGAATGAGCCTTATGAGCAGCCAATTGAAAGCAATTTGGACTTGATTGTGCAATTCGGAAACGAATACAATGATGAAAATGAAGAAATTCTCATCGTTACACACGGAGAGTACGAAATCAATGTTGCACAATACATATATGAAATGATTGTGTTAGCAATGCCTTCAAAAAGAATACATCCTGGTATTGAAGATGGAACATTAGAGTCTGAAATATTAGAAAAATTAGAAGAATTACAACCTGGTACAGGAAAAAAAGAAACTGAAGAGGAAACAGATCCTCGTTGGAATACATTAAAAAAACTATTAACGGATAATAAATAACATACAAAATGGCACATCCAAAGAGAAAAATCTCCAAAACAAGAAGAGATAAGAGAAGAACACATTACAAAGCGACAGTTCCTCAAATCGCTACGTGCTCAACTACTGGTGAAGCACACTTATATCACAGAGCTCATTGGCACGAAGGAAAGCTATACTACAGAGGAAAAGTATTAATTGACAATACAACTGAAGAAAACTTAGCATAATATTTAATGTTTAGTCATAAAAGCTCTCACTTTCGTGAGAGTTTTTTATTTGTTCAATTTTTTGTTAAAAATGTAAAAACGATATATTTTGCCGAGATTATCACAGAATTTTAGTAATTTCGTTTAGTTTCTAATGAATTTTTGTTAAAAAAACAAAAAAAACCAACGTTAAGGTATGACCAAAATCACAGCAGCAATAACAGCTGTAGGAGCCTATATTCCTGAATACGTATTAACCAACAAGATCCTTGAAACAATGGTTGATACTAATGATGAGTGGATCACGACTCGAACAGGTATCAAAGAACGCAGAATTCTTAAAAAAGAAGGAGCTGGAACTTCATATTTAGCTATCAAAGCTGCGAAAAACTTACTCGCAAAGAAAAACTTAGATCCAAAAGAAATAGACCTCGTAATTGTTGCCACGGCAACACCTGATATGCCTGTAGCATCTACAGCAGTGTATACCGCAACTAAAATTGGTGCAACCAATGCATTTGCATTTGACTTGCAAGCAGCGTGTTCTAGTTTCTTATACGGAATGTCTACGGCAGCAAGTTATATACAATCTGGACGTTACAAAAAAGTGCTATTAATTGGTGCTGATAAAATGTCGTCAATTGTTGATTACACAGACAGATCAACGTGTATCATATTTGGTGATGGCGCAGGTGCTATATTATTTGAACCAAATGAAGAAGGATTAGGATTGCAAGACGAATACCTTAGAAGTGATGGTAATGGTCGCGACTTCTTAAAAATTGACGCAGGCGGATCTATCTTACCTGCTTCTGAAGAAACCGTAAAAAACAAACAACATACCGTAATTCAAGACGGGAAAACAGTCTTCAAATTTGCAGTATCTAAAATGGCAGATATAAGTGCAAAAATTATGGAAGATAATAACCTGACAAACGAAGATGTGCAATGGTTGGTGCCTCACCAAGCCAATAAACGCATCATTGACGCCACCGCAAGGCGTATGGGTGTAGATGAAAGTAAAGTAATGGTAAACATTCAACGTTACGGAAATACAACTTCTGGGACATTGCCACTTTGTTTACATGACTATGAAAAACAACTCAAAAAAGGAGATAACCTTATCTTTGCTGCTTTTGGTGGCGGATTCACATGGGGAGCTATCTATCTTAAATGGGCATATAATTCAAACTAAAACGACTAAAACCTATATCAATCATGGATTTAAAAGAAATTCAGAACTTAATCAAATTCGTTGCTAAATCTGGCGCAAGTGAAGTAAAACTTGAAATGGAAGATGTAAAAATCACCATTAAAACTGGAGATGCAAAAGGCGAAACGACAACTTTAGTACAGCAAATTCCTATGGGCGGAATGCCGCAACAACACACTGCCGTAGCTCCAATAGCACAAGCAGCAGTTCCAACAGCAGCGGAAGCGCAAGTAGCTGACGAAAACGCTAAATTTATTATTATAAAATCGCCAATCATTGGTACTTTTTACAGAAAACCCGCTCCAGACAAACCTTTATTTGTTGAAATTGGAAGCACTATTTCCGAAGGAGATGTACTTTGTGTGATTGAAGCAATGAAACTTTTCAATGAAATTGAATCAGAAGTTTCAGGAAAAATAGTGAAAGTCTTAGTAGACGACTCTTCACCAGTAGAATTTGATCAACCATTATTCTTGGTAGATCCATCATAAGAAATTTTAAATAACACTTGAAGCAAAAGAAGAAATTCTGAGCGATTCAAAAAGTTATTGATTTTAATTTCAAAATTTAAAATTTCAAGAGATGTTCAAAAAAATATTAGTTGCAAACAGAGGTGAAATAGCACTTAGAGTTATTAGAACCTGCAAAGAAATGGGTATCAAAACAGTTGCTGTATATTCTACAGCAGACATTGATAGCTTACACGTACGATTTGCTGATGAAGCAGTTTGTATAGGACCCGCGCCAAGTAGCGAGTCATACCTAAAAATGGCAAATATCATTGCTGCTGCAGAAATTACAAATGCAGACGCCATACATCCAGGATACGGATTCTTATCTGAAAACGCCAAATTCTCAAAAATCTGTGAAGAGCATAACATCAAATTTATTGGCGCTTCTGCTGATATGATTGATAAAATGGGAGACAAAGCTTCTGCAAAATCTACCATGAAAGCTGCAGGCGTTCCTTGTGTTCCAGGAAGTGAAGGAATCATTGAAGATTTTGAAGAATGTGAAAAACTAGCCGTAGAAACAGGATATCCTGTAATGCTAAAAGCAACTGCTGGTGGTGGTGGAAAAGGAATGCGCGCCGTTTGGAAACCAGAAGACTTAAGAGACGCTTGGGATGATGCTCGACAAGAATCAAAAGCCGCTTTTGGGAATAATGACATGTACATGGAAAAACTCATTGAAGAGCCAAGACATATTGAAATTCAAATAGTTGGAGATTCTTCAGGAAAAGCATGTCACTTATCTGAGCGCGACTGCTCTATACAACGTCGTCACCAAAAACTAACCGAAGAAGTTCCTTCTCCATTCATGACTGATAAGCTTAGAAAAGCTATGGGAGATGCTGCGGTAAAAGCTGCGGAATTCATTAAATATGAAGGTGCTGGAACGGTCGAATTTTTGGTAGATAAACACAGAAACTTCTACTTCATGGAAATGAATACGCGTATCCAAGTAGAACATCCAATTACGGAACAAGTAATTGATTTCGATTTAATTCGTGAGCAAATCTTAGTTGCGGCTGGTGTGCCAATCTCAGGAAAAAATTATACGCCTAAATTACACTCTATCGAATGTAGAATTAATGCGGAAGATCCATACAATAACTTTAGACCTTCTCCAGGAAGAATTACAGTATTACACGCGCCAGGCGGACACGGAATTCGTTTAGATACGCATGTATATGCTGGGTATTCAATTCCACCAAACTACGATTCTATGATTGCAAAGTTGATTACAACAGCGCAAACACGTGAAGAAGCTATCAATAAGATGAAACGCGCGTTAGATGAGTTTGTAATTGAAGGAATAAAAACTACAATTCCTTTCCACAGACAATTAATGGATCATCCAGATTATGTCGCCGGAAACTACACAACGAAATTTATGGAAGATTTCGTAATGAAAGAAGAAGAAGAATAAATTATATAGAAAAAAGCTCCTAAGATTAGGAGCTTTTTTTATGCTTTATTGTAACGCTGTTACGAACGATAGTGAAGTTCTTGTGCTGAGCTGTGCCGAAGTAATCTAGTAATCAAATTACTTGTTGAAAAAAACAGATTGCCACAAATTTTTTCAAAATTCTCGCAATAACTACTATTTATATATCTTTATACTTTATCTAAATTGAAACATAAAATTAACTGAAAAAACCAATGAATCTTAGCTATTGGGAATATAAAACGTGGTTATCAAATGTTGATTTCACTATTGTTGGAAGCGGCATTGTTGGACTCAATTGTGCGTTGCAACTTCGAAATCAATATCCAACTGCAAAAATTATTGTGCTCGAAAAAGGAATTCTGCCGCAAGGCGCAAGCACAAAAAATGCTGGATTTGCTTGTTTTGGAAGTCTCTCAGAGATTTTAGACGATTTACACACACATTCTAAGCAAGAAGTTTTAGAACTCGTTAAAAGACGTTGTAATGGTTTAGCGTTGCTTCGCTCAACTTTAGGCGATTCCAACATCGATTTTCAACAATTAGGCGGTTATGAATTGTTTACACAAGAAGATTCAGATTTGTACGAATCATGTTTGGCGGAAAAGGAAATCATCAATCAGTTATTGAAGCCAATTTTTAAAGGAAATGTATTTAGTGAAGTTGACAATAAATTTCAATTTCAACAGATTCAATCAACGTATATTTTTAATCAGTTTGAAGGACAAATTGATACAGGGAAAATGATGAATTCGCTTTTGCAGAAAGTCTTATCAGAGAATATTTTAATCTTAAATTCGGTTACGGTAGAAGATTTCACGGAAAGTGGAAATTCGGTTCACATAAAAACCAATCATTTTGAGTTGAATACCAAAAAACTCTTAATTGCAACCAACGGATTTGCTTCCCAATTATTAGACGAAAAAGTAAAACCTGCACGCGCACAAGTATTAATTACCAAGCCAATTCCTGATTTACACATAAAAGGAACTTTTCATTTGGATAAAGGCTATTATTATTTTAGGAATATTGACGATCGTATTCTATTCGGCGGCGGACGAAATTTGGATTTTAAAGGTGAAGAAACTACTGAATTTAATCAAACTGAGATCATTCAGCGGAAGCTGGAAAATTTATTAAAAACGACTATTTTACCAAATATACCTTTTGAAGTAGAACATCGCTGGAGCGGAATTATGGGCGTTGGAACACAGAAAAAAGCCATTGTAAAACCACTTTCTAATCATGTATTTTGTGGCGTTCGCTTAGGCGGAATGGGCATTGCAATTGGTAGTTTGGTTGGAAAAGAATTAGCACAATTGACATGAATTTGAAAGAAACCTTATATAATTTATGCCTGAAAATTGTCAACGAACGACACGCAAATATTGAAGCAAACTTCGCAAGCATTCAAGAAGCGATGTTGTCTGAAACCAAAAGTTCGGCTGGCGATAAGCATGAAACTGGACGCGCTATGTTGCAAATAGAACGTGAAAAGTTAGGCAATCAGTTGGCGGAAATTCAGAAAGTAAAAGAAATTCTCTTTAAGGTAAATCCGAAATTAGTTGCCGAACAAGGTTGTTTGGGTAGTATTGTGTACACTTCGCAAGCCAATTATTTTATTTCGGTAAGTGTTGGCGAAATTTCTGCAAACAATGAAAATTTCTACGCAATTGCTTCCAATACGCCCATTGGGAAATTATTATTAGGCAAAAAAGTTGGTGAAAAGGTTTCGTTTAGAGATCAGAGTTTTGTTGTTGAGGCGGTTTTGTGATGTGAGTGTATTTTGTGTGGTAATTTTGTTTTTACGTCTATTCTTGTCAAACGTTTAGTCACATAGTTTTTCCTTGTTAATAGCTATAAACACTTGTTTTCATATCTTATAGTCACATAACAATCACAGAAGATTTAAGCCCAATACGGTACATATTTAGAATGTTTTTTGGATTTATTTTCTGGGTCATAATCTTTTATTTGACCCGATTTAATAGCTTCTGATATTATTCTTGAAGCCATAGAATAATTTTTTTCTTCAATTCCAAATCTTTCTCTTAGTGAATGATTAGTCATATGCTCTCCCGACACATATTTTAAGCAAGAGTGAAGGTAACAAGCTCTAACTTTATCTTCTTTATCCATTTGCCTTAATGTTTTATGAGAATAAATAATTACACGAGTATAATTATCTCCTTCTATAAATTTAGGAGCTGGTAATTGAAAATATTCACATTCAAAAATAACTTTATCAATACCACTTCCTCTTTCTTCACAAATACTTAGTCTTCTCATAAAATGAGCTAGTTTTTCATTTCTAGATTGTGGATTATGGTCAACAAACCTCATTGTGCTTATTAAAGGTTTTCCAGGGTTAGTTATTTCTACTCTATCTTGAAAAATTTCTACCATTGGAGAAGTTCCAGTCTCACTAAAATCTTGATGAATTATAGCATTTGCAACCAACTCTCTTATTGCTAATTCAGGATACATTTTTACTTCTTTTCTAAAAACTTTTCCAATTTCTTCATTAGATGGTAATTGGTCATTAATATAATTAACTAAGCCTTTAAAACCAGAAGCATAGCCTTTTTGTCCGAGTTGTTCTTTTTTGGTACGTAATTTATTTTTTCCTTGATAAATTATAACTCTTATAGCTTTTCTTTCAAGATTTTCAAACTCATATAATTTTCTTGCGAAAAGTATTGCGCATAGATTGGTTATGTTATAGTGGTTTCCATGTTTTGTGATTAATCTTTCTTGTTGAAATTTTTCAAATATGGCATCTCTATTTTCTGGTAGAGGAGAATTCGTTAGCTCAAAATAAGAAGGATAATCTATTAGTTTTAAAACTTCATCAGGTTTTAAGTTGTAAACAGCAATCTCATTTTCAAAACTTTCTGTTGGGCTTTTAGTCCAAATAGACCTCTCTTTTTCTGGGTAATCATCTAGTTTCTTTTTTGAAGAACCAATTCTAATGTATGGAATTCCTTTAAATTTGACAGGAGTGTTTTGTGTTGCTTTAATTCTTAAAAGAACTATATTTTTTCCTTCGACTTCAAATTCGTAAAAATTAAAATTGATTCTAGGGTTGAGTAATCGAGCAAGCCAAGGTATCAAATCTTCATTTCCTTTTGCTTTTTGATTTGATAAGAAAGTAGTTCCTATTATTCTATGGGTTTTGTCATCAATTCCAAATACAACATATCCATAATCTTTATCATGTACACAAGCTGAATTAGATAAAGCAGAAATATACTCTCCTATTTCTATTGCATTATTTGCCTTAAATTCAACCCATTCTGTTTCATTCACAAGAGAACGAAGTTCACTTAACAGGATTTTTAATTCATTTTCACTCATAATCACATAAATAAAAATTTTAAAGCACTTTAAATCAAATACTTAAATAAAAATTAATTAGTTTAGTCACATAACAGTCACATAAAACAAATCTAGTAAAATTATTTAATATGAAGTTGTTTATTAATATTGTAAACATGTGGGCATATCAAGTTCGATATATTTTCATTCTAACCAAACCTATTTTTTTACAGGCAAGCTTAGGTGAAAGTAAAGAATAAGATTTTTAATACTTACTATAGAAATTAGTTTATTGCCTTACTTCAATTCCGCTCAATAAGTTAATAGAAATGACAAACACAAAAAATCTAATATGCTAACAGGCGTAGCCGATTCTAAAAGCGATAGCGATCTGACAGCGAAGCGCATCTAAGATATCTCCAATTTATAACCAACGCCATGCACATTAGTTAATTTAATGGTTTCGTCGTCTTTTAGCTTTTTGCGGAGTTTGGAAATATACGTGTCTAAACTTCTGCCAACAATAACGCCGTTATCTTCCCAAACTTTTTTGGTGAGTTCGTCACGAGTTACGATTTGATTTGGGTTCGCCACAAAAATTTGTAACAATTCACATTCTTTTCTAGAAAGATTAATTTCCATCAGTTGCTTCACTAATTTATTCTGTTCTGGATAGAAATGAAAACTTCCGATAGATTCATAAATATCTGAACCTTCTCGCGGTTTTTCGGGTTGCTTCTTCTTGAAAAAGAACACTTCCATCAGAATGAAAATAATCAAAAGAAATAGATATATAAAAGTTGAAGCGCTAAAAAAAGAAGCTTTAATTTCAGTAAATCGCACTTGAATCGTATAGCAATTGCTTGGCAAAAATCGTCCGGCACACGGAATAATTGTGTTTTCTTCTTGCTGACTTATCTCGTAACTATACGCAACTTCTTTGTCCGTACATTGAATAACTTCCACACGATATTCTTCGGGTAATTGTGACTTTTTGAAACTTTTTTCTACAATAGAAACGAATGCAGTTGGCTCAAATGTAAGCTTACTTTCAAAGGACACTTCATATTTTGAATTGCCAATTTCTTTCACAGGAAAAATCAATGACGTCGAATCTTTATTTGTCAATAATAATTTGTTTCCAACATCGCGCAAAGCAATTTTTACCTTCTCGGAAAACTCCGTTTGTTCCTGGCTCGGTTTTGAAAATAACCAAGTAAGGAAGATAATCAGAATTAATCCGCTGTATGAATAAATACGTTTTTTGCTCATAATTGGTGTAAATAACATACAATTTCAGGACATTTTACAACTGTTGACACTTCTTTTACAATTTTTTGACACTTTTTGCTACGTGTTCGATCTAGTTTTACTTCAAAATCAAAACATTCAAAAAATGAACAAAATTATCACACTCATCATCGTTCTTTTTAATATGAACTATGACACAAATCATCAAGTTGATACGAATCCAAATATTATTTCAGGTGAAAAAATTAGCAAACATGAAGAACCGTATGATCTTTCGCTTCAAGTTAAAAGATTGAAAAATGACACCTATAATTTAATTATTAAAATGGAATTAAAGAAAGATGCGCATTATGTTTCTCCAAATTCTAAAGGTGATTATTTAGGGATTTTTACCATGATTATGGATAAGAATACGAAACTTCAAATGATTGGGAAGTTTTCAGAAAGTCCACTATCAGAAGAAAGTGTTGATCCTTGGAATCACGGTCCTGTAAATTTTGTGCGAGAAAACACAACGCATACGCAACAATTTACCATTTCCGATACAAATGATTTTGAAGTTTCTGGCTTCATTCAATTTACGATTGAACCACGTTGCACGCTAGAAAAAGTACATTTTACCATTTCTCGTAAAGCTGGAAAATTAGAAATCAAAAAAGTAACCGTTAAAAAGTAATTCTAAAAAAGATACAGATGAAAAAATATATTTTAGCATTCGCTTTCGCGATATTTTCAGTAGCGTTTTCAAATGCACAAGAAGAAATCTATGGACAAGAACAACTTCCAATTAACACTTCTAAAAGTGAAATAAAATGGTCGTGCGATTATAGCTTTTATTTTAGTGGACATTTTGGAATTGTAAAGTTCAAAGAAGGACATTTTTTAAAATCGGAAGGGAAAATTACTGGCGGAACTTTTAGTATTGACCTGAATACTTTGATTGCGCAAGACATGAACGAAGAAGGAAATCAAAGTTTGAGCGATCATTTGAAAGATGCTGATTTCTTTGAAGTGAAAAAATTTCCAACCGCAACAATTGTGATTACAAGTATTCGTTACCACGATGCAACACATTTTGAAGCAAACGCAACTATGACGATAAAAGGTGTTACGCAACCTGTAAAGTTTCAAGCCCAACTTAATTTTGAAAAGAAAATCATGACCACAAAATTTAAGATTGATAGAACACTTTGGGGAGTTAATTATAATAGTAAACTGAAAGATAAAGCGATTTCGGACGCAATTGGTTTTGAAGTAAAAATAATTTTATAATTAAATAGATATGAAAAATAATTTACTGCTCATCGTATTATGTTTACAAGCTTTTTTGGCTTTTGGACAAGAAAAAAAGGAAGCTGATTTGTTAATTTCTGACGCTTCTTGGGGAAAAGAAATCATTCCGATGCCAATACATTTTGCGCCACAAATTCCGTACAAAGGTATTGAAGAAATTCGCTTTTCACCAGATTGGTCAAAGAAAGAAAGTGACGGTTTTTGGACGTACGCATTTGTTTGGGACATTGATTTGAATAAAGAATTGTCTGCAACCGATTTAGAAAACTATTTACAATATTATTTTGATGGTTTAATGGATGGCGTTAATAAAGACAAGGGAAAGATTTTACCAAAAACCATTGCGTTATTTCTCAAAAAAGAAACCACAAACAAAGCATTTGAATTTGTCGGAAAACTTCAAATTTACAATTCATTCCACACCAAAGATGTTATGATGTTAAATTGCACTGTAAAGCAGTATTATTGTAAAGAAAAAAAGAAATCAATGGTGCTGTTTTACTTCTCTCAAAAAGAATTGGATCATGCAATTTGGGATAAATTATATAGTGTGAAACTCAAAGGGAAACCTTGTAAAGATTAGTGTTTATTATAAATTAAGAGCTTGCTCGAGAGACTTTTTTAAAATTTCAAGCTTGAAATAATTTGATTTTTCAAATAGAACTAAATTCGCGATTCGCGAATCGCGAATTGCAAATAATTATTTGTATCTTTGATAAGAATAAAGATTCAAGTTATGAAACAGCATAATGGTATGCGTCCTCACGACATTGCTATTCTTCTCAAAATTGCAAGTAAAGGACAAGAAAAATGGTACATGAAAGACTTGGCGTATGAACTTCATATTAGTTCTAGCGAAATAAGCGAAAGTATAAACCGATCAGTAATTGGAGGTTTAATTAGTAGTGATAAAAAAACACTTCATAAGTTAGCACTTTTAGATTTTCTGAAATCTGGGTTACGATATGTGTATCCACAACGTCCAGGCGCAATGGTTAGAGGTATTGGCACTTCTATTTCTGCAAGTCCATTGAATAATGAAATTGTAAGTGTTGACCGATTTGTTTGGGCTTATGGACAAGGAAAAATAAGAGGTCAGGTCATTGAGCCGCTTCATCCAAAAACACCTGAAGCTTGTCTAAAAGACAAAAAATATTACGAATTAATGGCTTTAACAGACGCTATAAGAATTGGAAAAGTTAGGGAGCAAACTATTGCTTTTAATTTATTAAAAGAAAGAATTGAGCATGCTTAAAAATCAAATAATAAACTTAAAAGTAGTTGAAAAAGTTGCTTTAGCATTAGGAGAACTTAATAAAGAAGTTATTTATGTTGGCGGCGCTGTAGTGAGTTTGTATGTTACAGATGAAAGTGCAGAACAACCAAGACCAACTAAAGATATTGACATTTCTGTTCAAATAAGTACGTATTCTCAAATGGAAGAACTGAGAGAAAAATTAGCTACTAAAAAGATTTATCCAGCACAAACTGAAACTGTAATATATCGTTATACGTATGATAAAATACTGATTGATTTTATTCCGTGGGAACAAACTGCTCTTGGGCCAACAAATAGTTGGTTAAAACCTGGTTTTGAAAAAGCGTATCCAGTTAAAATTGGCAATGCAGAGATTCACATTTTACCCGTTAGTTTATTTCTAGCTACAAAATGGGAAGCATTTAAAGGCAGAGGAAAAGATCATAGAACAAGTCATGACTTTGAAGATATAATCCATATAATTGACAATAATATTGACTTACTTAAAGATGTGAAAAATGCAGAAGAAGACGTTCAAGTATTTTTGAAAGAAATGAGTGAACATATACTATTTCATTCTTCCAGAAATGAAATTATAGAGTGTCATATAAATCCTTATACAGCGAAAGACCGAAGAGAATTAATTATTGATAAGCTTCAAAAAATACTCGAATTATAACAAAATTTCAGTTTCACAAAAACAAAAAGACTTCCGCAATGGAAGCCTTTAACTATTTATAATGTAAAACGAATTACTTTTTATCTGCGTACTTTTTATTCAACGCTTCTAAAACAGCTTTCGTAATATCATGCTTTTCTTTTCCGTAATACATATTTCCTGTAAATTCATTTTTACCTAAAATATAATCGTATCCATTTGTTTCTCCGTATTCGGCAACAAATTTTTTCACGCTGCTTACCAAAGAATCATTTTGCGTTCTGCTCTCTTCAGAAATACGATTTTGCTCAATTTTGATTTGCTGATCCAAACGTTCACCCAATTGTTGAATTTTAACCGATAATTCTTGTTGTTTTTTTGGAGAAGCTTTTGCAGCAGTTTCTTGCGCTTGTTTCAATTCAAGATTAAACATTTGTTGCATGCTGTCTTTTCTTTTATTGAAACCGTCAATAATTGTAGTAAACTTTCCTTCTAAATCTTTTTTCTCTTGGTATTCGTTGATTAATTCAGAATTGTCAACAAAAGCAATTTTTGCAGATTCCTGACAAGAATACAATCCGAGTGCGGCAATTGCCAAAACGATTAATTTTTTCATGTGTATGAGTTTTTAAATTAGTATCTATTTATTTTGAAAAATTGATAAAACGACATCATTCCGTTTTCTATCATTTTCATTGGCGCAAAAATAGAAATAAAGTTGAAATAACAAATTGTGAATATTGAATGAATTTCCACAAAATCAAAACTATAAATAATATTTATGTTAATTATTGAAACTATAAATAATACTAATTAAAATACATCTGTTTTTTTAGGTGTTTAAAACCATTTCTAATAAAAGTCAGCACATTATATAGTTTCAGTGATGAAATATGCTTAAAGTAGCTCTAATTGCGTTTTTAGTCGTTCTTGATTACGTAAATCAATGAAGAATACTCCGAACTATTCATCGCTTTAAAATTTGAGACAAATCCTCTATAAAATGCTTTTACAGGATTCATCTTTCCGGTTTTGTGTTTTTCAGAAAGTAAACTCACATAATACGCATCAAATTTCATTGGTAAGATTTTTACTACTTTCATGTTTTCCTTTGAAAATAGTTCTGTGATAGATTTTTGTGAGAAATGCCAAAGGTGTCTCGGCACATCAAACGCTGCCCAAAGTTCTTTGTAATGAGTTGCATCATGACTTTTAAAATTTGGAACGGCAATGAAAATACTTCCAGTTGGTTTTACAATTCGTTTCAGCATCGCAATTTGTTCCTCTAAGTTAGGAACATGTTCTAACACATGCCACATGGTAATTGCATCAAAACTATCGTCGGAAATTTTGGAAAGCCAATTGTTGTCATGAATCTCGATTGATGTTTTCTCAGAAGCAATTTTCCGAGCTTCAGCGTCAGGTTCAACACCAGAAATATTCCAGTTGTATTTTTGAGCCATTGCCAAAAAGTCTCCAGTTCCGCAACCAATATCTAGCACTTTTTTTCCATCACTATTCGTATGCAAATCTACCAACGCCATTTTTTTAGAAAGCATATATGTACGAACCCAATGGTATATTTTTTCGAATAAATTCCGCTTCGTATCGGTATGTGAAATATAATCTTCGCTTTGGTAATAGGAAGGTAATTTGTCCAAACTTGGTTGCGGTTCGGTTTTGTACATTTCCAAAACGTCGTCAAACACAAGCTGAAATTCTTCACCAGAAACAGAATGATCTTTTACCGTAATGTTATCCATTTTTTATTGCTTCTATTTTTTTATTGAATTGTTCCACGTGGAACAATTGATGTTTTATATATCGTCAATCTCAAATTAACTTATAAAATTCAAGGTTTAAAGTTTTAGGTTCAAAGTTGATTATTTAATAATCTAAAACGATTTGATAATTGTTATTCAAATCCTCTATTCTGTAAAATTCTATTTAATAATTATTCAACAAACAAAATTTATAATTCATCATTTATAATTCAAAATTCCAGACTCATATCATATTGATCAATGTAATTTTCGAACTTCATCTTTTTGAAAAAACTGTGAATATTATTATTATTAGTGTCAATATTTATAATATTATAATTTCCTGATGCCAACCCTGAAAATAAAATTTCACCAAAACTATTCCAATCATTTTCTTTTACACCTAATCGATGAATTCTATTTGAAGTTTTATGAAAAATTAAATATGCAACGATTTCTTTTTTATCAAAAATTGAAATCGAAACTAAACTTTTTTTAAGCTTTTCCAAACAATGATTTTGATTTTCTAATGAAGGAAAATAGTTTTGTAAATGTTCGAATGTTTCAAAATCGAAATCAGCATTCATTTCAACTTCGAGTTCCGATTCAATTTCTTTTTGTTCCCAATTGAATTTGTATAATTTATATTGACGATCAATTTTGAAACCTACTTTTTGATATGCTAAAATGGCGCGTTCATTTTCTGTAATTACTTCCAATGTGCTTACTTGAATTCCATTTTCTTTTAACGTTGGAATCGCGGTTGAATATAATTTCGTCAACAGGCCTTTTCTACGATGTGTCGGAATAATTCCTGTAGAAGCGTTAAACGCGACTTTCGAATCTCCATACCTATTTATCGCATGAATGATGAACCCGACTAATTTCTCATTGTCAAAAACACCAAACGACAAACTGTAATCTACGCCGGAAGCTGTCCAGCGTTCGTTCACATAATCGAGCGTAAAATTGATAGGGATTAAATAATCAGAAAACGCCAGATTCAAGGTCTTTATGATCTCTTCAACAGGCGTGTTTTCTAATGATTGTATTTTCATATGTAGATTGTTCCACGTGGAACACTTAGTAATTTATCTCTTCAAATAGACTAACATCACACTAATATCACTTGGAGAAACGCCACTAATTCGTGATGCTTGCGATAAGTTTACAGGACGTATTTTAGATAACTTTTGGCGTGCTTCTAAAGACAAATTCGTTAAACCATCATACTCAAAATCTTTTGGAATTTTGACACGATCGAGGTTATTTAATTTATCAGCATTTGCCTTTTCTTTGTTAATATAACCAGCATATTTTATCTGAACTTCTGTCTGTTCTAAGACGTCTTTATCCAATTGATGTTCTTCAATAAATTGAGAAACAGAAGCAACTTGTTTCATATCATCCATACTAATATTGGGACGCGAAAATATCTTAAACATCTTATCTTGCTGCTTCACTTTAGCAGAATCTTTAGCTTCTAAAACAGGATTAATTTCTTCTGGTTTTACACTTGTTTCTTGAAAAAATCGGATAAAAGCATCTGAGGAAGTCTTCTTATGTTCCATCGCTTTTAATCTTTCTTCACTCGCTAAACCGAGTTTATGTCCAACTGGAGTTAACCTAAAATCGGCATTATCTTGGCGCAATAATGTTCTATATTCCGCTCGAGAAGTAAACATTCTATAAGGTTCTTCAGTTCCTTTTGTGATGAGATCATCAACCAAAACTCCAATATATGCTTCGTTTCTTTTTAGGATAAATTCATCTCTTTCTTGCACTTGCAAAGCAGCATTTATTCCAGCCATTAATCCTTGAGAAGCTGCTTCTTCATAACCAGTTGTTCCGTTAATTTGTCCTGCAAAAAACAATCCGTTAACCAACTTTGTTTCTAATGTATGCTTTAATTGTGTTGGCGGAAAGTAATCGTATTCTATTGCATAACCAGGTCTAAAAAACTTCACCTTTTCAAATCCTACCACAGAACGCAATGCTTTAAATTGAACATCTTCTGGCAAAGAAGTAGAAAACCCATTTACATAAACTTCACAGGTATTCCAACCTTCTGGTTCTACGAATAATTGATGACGATCTTTATCAGCAAAACGATTTATTTTATCTTCAATAGAAGGACAATATCTTGGTCCAACCGATTGAATTCTTCCGTTAAACATTGGCGATCTGTCAAAACCTTCACGCAATAAATCATGCACCAAAGTACTTGTATGTGTCATGTGGCATGCGCGTTGTTCTACTAAAGGTTTACTTTCTTTTAAGTATGAAAACTTATCTGGAATTGCATCTCCAGGTTGAATTATCATCTTGGAATAATCTAACGAACGTCCATCAACTCGTGGCGGCGTTCCTGTTTTCATTCTTCCCGATTCAAACCCAAGTGCTACTAATTCTTCCGTAATTCCTGTGGCAGCTCTTTCTCCTGCTCTTCCACCACCGAAGTTTTTATCTCCAATATGAATCAATCCGTTTAGGAAAGTTCCGTTAGTTAAGACAACAGTTTTCGATCTTATTTCTAATCCTAAAGAAGTTTTTACACCTTTAATTTTTCCGCCTTCAATGATTAAGCCTTTTACCATTTCTTGATAAAAGTCTAAATTCTCAGTTGATTCTAGTTTCAAACGCCATTCTTCTGCAAATCGCATTCGGTCACTTTGCGCTCTTGGCGACCACATTGCAGGACCTTTAGATTTATTTAGCATCTTAAATTGAATCGCAGATGCATCGGTAACAATTCCACTATATCCACCAAGTGCATCAATTTCGCGCACAATTTGTCCTTTGGCAATTCCGCCCATCGCGGGATTACAAGACATTTGCGCAATGTTTTGCAAGTTCATTGTAATAAGTAACGTTGAGCTTCCCATGTTTGCGGCTGCAGCTGCGGCTTCTGAACCTGCATGTCCTGCTCCAACAACGATTACATCATATTCATTTTCAAACATATCTTAACGATTGAATTTCTTTACTTTTATATAATTTTCGAAAGTATTCTAAGTGATATTTACGATTGTTCCACGTGGAACATTTCAAGTTTTTCATTTTCCTTTGCTGTCATTTCAGCCTGATCTTCTTCAGTTTTATCTTTAAATCCACAGTAATGTAATACACCGTGAACCATGACTCTTTTGAGTTCTTCATCGAACAAAACATCAAAATCTTTCGCATTTTCAGCAACACGTTCTACTGAAATAAAAATGTCTCCGTGTAATTCGTTTCCCACAGTATTATCGAAACTAATAATATCAGTTAACGTATCATGATTGAGGAATTCTACATTAAGTTTGTGCAAATATGCATCGTCACAAAATATATAATTGATTTCTCCTTCACGCTTACTTTCCGATGCAATTACCTTGCGAATCCAGTATTCAATTTGCGCTTCATTTGGAAGTTCAAATTGGGTTTCATAGTTAAAACTAATCATCTTTTTTCTTGAAATACTCTTGTACTTTCTTTTTGTAATTATTGCGCAAAGGTAATACTTGTCTGTTTAATATCTCAATTTGATTGAAATACTGTCTAACATCAGGCATTTTCTCGTTTGTAGTATTGGTAAAATCCTTGCGATTTGAGGAAGATTCTCGTTTGTTTTCTTTTTCTTGTTCGAAGGCAGCTTTATCCAGTTTTTGCAATTTATACTTGAGTTCAATCATCTTTTTCATCGTTTCATCATTGAACCCTTTTTCTAGCAATTCCGTTTCAACTTGCTCCATTTGCTTTAGCAATTCTTTCGCTTGTGGATTGTCAATTTTCTCGCCGTATTTATCTTTTAATTGCTGTTCTAATTGACCGCGCAACGCTTGTTGTTGTTTGTAAATATCATATAGTTTTCCTGAAGAATCTTCATCGCCGCTTCCAGATCCGCCACCTTGTTGACCATTTTCTCCGGATTTACCGTCTTTTCCACCTTTACCAGATTCGCCTTCTTCTTTGCCATCTTTCTTACCGCCTTTTCCATCTTTTCCTTGACCTTCTTGCTTTGCTCCTTCTTTCATTTGCTTGTTCAATTCTTCTTGCGACTGAATTAAATCAGGCAACTGAAACCCTTTTCCTTGCCCTTGGTTTTGTCCACTTTGTCCCATTCCAGAAGAACCTTGTCCTTGACCTTGTCCCATGCTTTGTTGCATATTGTCCAATGCGCTACTTAGAAAATCGGCAAGTTTATTGGTAGCAGTTAGTGCATATTGTTGCGCTCCAACACCGCGATATACATTGTTTTCCGCTAATAACTCCATTGATTTGTCAATGTTGAAATAGATATCTGTAATTTCTCCATTAATTTGTTCCGAGATTTTTGGCTGACGCAACGACAATGCAAACAAGCTATCATCTACATGTTCAAACATTTTTCGAAGTTCTTGTTGACGTTTTAACTTGGATGCATAACTCGCATTTGTGTTGTCAATTTCTTGAAAACCTTTCATTAGTTTTTCTTCATCAAACGAGAATAAAACCAAATTATCTAAAATTTGGCGCAACATTTCTGCGTCTTCTTTCATGCCTTCTTCGCCACTCATTTGCATAGAACTTTGCATCGCTTTACTCATACGCTGCATTTTTTGAGCAGCTTTCTTTTGTTTGCTTTTGGCGCTTTTTTGTTTATCGCTTTTCTGTTGTTCTGCTTCAGATTTTTCACTTTCTTCTAAATCATCAGAAGCATCTTCCTGCTCTTTTTTGATGTCTTCTTCTTCTTCTTTTTTACGTTCTAAATCAATTGGCTTTTTAAGTTCCTCATTTTCTTTGTCCAAATCGTCCATTTGCTTTTGCAAATCTTCAAACTTTTTATTGAGCTCTTCTTGCTTCTCTTTGGTGTTTTCATCACCACTTTTTTCTGAAAGTTCTTTTTGTTCTTTCGCAAGTTCAGCAAGTTCCTTTTGAATCTTTTCCGCTTTTTTCGTTACATAAAAGCGTTTCGTCAATTCTACAATTTGCTGTAAATTCTTTTTGCTGTTTTGTTGTTTTTTTGCGAGTTGCTCCAGTTTTTCAGAAAGTTCTTCTTCGCTTATTTTTTCAGCGAGTTTCTTCAATTCTTCCATCAACTTTTCATTCTTTTCTAATTCTTTTTGTTGACGTTCTAAACGTTCTTTCAGTAACTCTTTATCTTCATCTTCTTTTGTTTCATCTTCTTGAAATTCTTCTAAGTTCTTTTGCAATTGCTTAGAAAATTTCTCCATCATTTGATCATTTTGTTCTTGTCGTTGCAAGAATTTTTGAAGCTTTTTACGATCATTAAAGTTCAATTCACTCTTTTCTTTTTGATTTTTCGAAATCTTTTTCAGTTCTTCTTGTTGTTTTTGAAGTTTTTCCAACGATTTGTCTAGATCTTGAATTGTCTCGTTTTGTTGTTGTAATTGTTCCGTTTCTAGTTCATTATCGGTAAGTTTTCGATAGTTGAAGATTTCACTTTTTACTTTCTTTCCACCACGAATTCCATCGTTATCTGTTAATTCAAAATAGAATTCATAGTTTACGCCTTTCGTAAGTTGAAGATTTCCTGGAAATGTGTATTGAAATTGATCAATGTTGGAAGCATTAATCGGAATGTTTTCTCTAGTTTTGGTTTGAGCACTTTCCGATGGAAAATATACTAATTGCAAACGTTTCAATCCGTAATCATCTGAAACTTGACCTAAGAAATATAATGTACGTTGATCTACTGTATCACGTTTGGATTGCAAATCCATTTTAGGATATTCATCTTTTATTACACTAATATTAAAACTTAAATTTTCATAGTTTTTAAGTTCAGAATTACTTGTACTTATCTCATAATCAAGTTTTTGATAAATTATTCTTTCTAGTTTAAAATCATTTTCTTCTTTGTTAAAAACGTATGTACTATCGCTAGAAATTAATTCTAATTGATTCGTTTGTTTTGCTTTCGCTTCCCAAGTAACTTTTGTTCCTTCGGGAATTGTCGCATTTCCAGTACTTTTTAAAACCTCATCTTTACGTTTTGTGTATGCAGGATAATCCAACACCATTTGAAAGTTCACTAATGACGGAACTTTTACAACTTCTAATATATACGGTTTTGAAGTAACTTCATTCGCCGTTAACGTAAATGTTGTTGCTTCTTTTGGTTGTGCAAATGTATATTCGAACGTTCCAATTCCTTTGTTTTGAAGAAAATAGGTTTCATCGCCCAACGTAATTTGAACTTCTTCCGGAATAACATCACCTAAGGTTTGAACTTGCAATTTATATTCTTGATTTTCAATAGCTTGCAATGTATCATTTACGACTATAAACTGAAAAGGTGCAGGCGGTTCATACGCTGTTTTGTAATTGATTACACGTTCATAACTCTTGCTAAATAGCGAACTGTTTCCAGAAATCCACACGAACAACACAATTGCCAATGGCAGAATTGCATATTTTATGTATTTGACGTTTTTCTTAAAGTTAATCGCTACTTGAAACGGAATTGGTTGTAATTCTTCCGATTTTTGTTCAATACTTGCCAAAAGTAATTCAGATTCCTGAGACGTTTCAGACAATTGCAAAACATTCAACAGCTTATCGTTCACTTCTGGGAAATGATTTCCGATAATTGTAGATGCTTCTTTGAAACTAATTCCTTGTTGTAGCTTTAACAATTTTATCAATGGAAACACAATAAATTTCGCGAAAAGCGCCAATTCCACCAAGATAAAAATCCAGAATAAAGCTGTTCTTGCGCCAGTGTTTAGCCATAGAAAATGTTCCACCAATAAGGTGATGATAAAATATAAGAGTCCGATACTGAAAAACAGTATTGCACCTTTGATGAGCTCATTTGTATAGTATTTCGTTACAAATTGTCCAAGCTTCTTTTGTATTTCTTGATATGCATTCTTCATATAACTGATAAAAATAACATATTTGCGCAATTATTCTTGTATTAGACTTGTTAAAGATTCTGTAAGATTTTTGAGCAAGTGTTCGTTTGCTAGTACATTTCAGCTACTAAATTCCATTTAAACAAAAAAAACAGTACATTGAATAACTTCAAATTAAGAACTGAATTTATGAAAGATTTGAAATATGTAGCGGCTTTTTCTACGCCATTAGTTGCTTTTATAGCTTTGTATTTAGGCGGATATTACACATATTTAACGCTAATTTATGCCTTTGGAATAATTCCGATTATGGAATTGATTTTTTCTCAAAGTAAAGCAAATTTGTCGCCTGAAGAAGTAACAAAAAAATCTACAAATCCTATTTTTGATTGGTTGTTATACTTAAATATTCCTATTGTTTTTGGATTGTTGCTAATAACAGTATTCAACGTTTCCACGGGAATGTATGAAACTTACGAATTGGTCGGATTGATCTTTTCCACAGGAATTGTATTAGGTTCAAACGGAATCAATGTTGCACACGAACTTGGTCACAGACAAACGAAAGCAGCACAAATTATGGCAAAATTGCTGTTATTACCATCATTATATATGCACTTTTTTGTGGAACATAATTTTGGACATCATTTACACGCAGCAACTAAAGAAGATCCTGCAACTGCTCGATACAATCAAGCTGTATATTCTTTCTGGATTACCTCTACAATCAGACAATATGGAAAAGCATGGAAAATTCAGAAAGACTTACGCAAACGTGAAAAATTTTCATTCTTCTCGCCTAAAAATAATATGTTTTGGTTTACAGTTTTACAAGTTGCGTATCTGGCGACTATTTTCTATTTTTTTGGAAGTATCGGATTTATTTTTGTGATTGGAAGTGCTATTGTAAGCTTTTTACTGCTTGAAACCATCAACTATATAGAACACTACGGATTGCTCCGAAAAAAACTGCCTTCTGGTCGGTATGAGCGTGTTCGTGAAGTTCATTCATGGAACTCCAATCATACAATCGGACGCATTGTTTTGTATGAACTCACGCGTCACAGCGATCATCATTATAAAGCTTCAAAAAAATATCAATTGTTAGATTGCCACGAGGAAAGTCCGCAAATGCCATATGGTTATCCAACTTCAATGATATTGGCTTTAATTCCTCCATTATGGTTCAAAGTGATGAATAAACGCATTCCAAGTGAAATGATTTCTACTACCAAATAAACCACAAAATAAAACTAATAATTAGTTTCTACCACGCTTATACTTCTTCAAAAAATAAAACCGTAGCTAATGCTATGCTTGTATTTTTATGACTCGTCTATACACGCATATACTTCAAATAATTTGAATTTCATTTTGTAGTCCATTTGTTAGGGTGTTTTTCCTGTAACATGTACGGTTTTCACATAAAACCTTAAGGCAAAACACTTTTGCAATCTCGGTGCTTTGCTTCTTCCCTATTTTTTGATACTTGCGCATCTTTGCCTTGAAACAAAAAATATAAACTTAAACATTTTACATTATGAAAAACATTTTTACTTTATGTTTACTCTTCGTTTGTGGAGTAAGCTTTGGACAATTCTGCGAAGATTTTAGTCAACAAAACATTTCTAACTGGAACGGCGTTGCCGCTGGCGCAAGTACAGTAGACAGTCCTGGACCAAGCGGAAACGCTGACGATTTCTTTTTACATTCATACGATGCTTCTGGTTCATCATACATTTACAACGACGTAGATTATGGCGGCGATTGGCGCGAATATGATGGAAAATGCCTGTGTTGGGATTTTAAAGTTATCAACGATGGAAACTTAGGAACACCATTATCTCCACGATTAATTATTTACAGCGGATCGCCAACAAGTCCAACTGCAGCAGCAACTTTTGTTGCCAATGTATCTATTGCTGAAGGCGAAGGTTGGGTGCACGTTTGTGCGCCAATTGATATTTGCGAAGGTGCCGATTTGCCTTCAAACGCAAATGGACAATGGGTTATGAGCAGTGGATTGGAATGTACAGACTGGAACACATTACTTAGCAATATTGGTGGAATTCGTTTTTACTTAGATTTAACTTCGTATCCAATTGAAGAATATGGGTATGATAATATTTGTATTCAAGATTGTGATACACAAGGTGGCGAACCAAATGATGAAGGTGCTTTTTGTTGTGAAGGTGACAACTTAGTAGAAAATGGAAACTTTGAAAATGGTGCTGGAGGATTTGGTAGCGATTATACAGAAGACGCAAGTTTATATCCTGGAGTATACAATGTATCTGACGATGCAAGCATTTTTGGAACAACAGTTACAGATCATTCTGCATGTGTTGATCCGACTCAATATGGCTCGAATACCGATTTCTTATTAATTAATGGAAGAACTACACAACCAGCTGGAACAACTGCCGTTATTTGGCAACAAACCGTTACGATTGATCCTGAAAAAAATTATAAATTCTGTGCAAACTTTAAAGATTTACCACAATGTACATTCAATATAAAACCAGAAATTCGCTTAGAAGTTAACGGACAATTATCAGAATGGATTACCATTGATACAAATAGTGACGATCCTTGCGATTGGCAACAAATTTCAGAATGTTTTGAAGGCGATCAAGATGTGTTAGACATTAAAATTCACTTAAAAGAAGATGGCTTAGGCGATGGAAACGACTTAGCAATTGATGATATTTCGCTTCAAGCTAAATTAGATCAAAACTTAAGTATTAGTGTATTACACCAAGGAAATCCTCAACAATTAACAGGTTCTATAAATAGTATTGCTACTACAGATGATACTGTATTAGTTGGAGATATTTGCGCAGAGCAAAACAACGGATATCAATACAACTGGTTTGTATATGAATTAGCAAGTTACCCAATAACACAGCCAATTGATTTTGTAAATATGGCGCCAGATTCATTTGCTTGGTCTAGTAATATTGGTGGATTTAACAATCAATTGCCAACTTCGACAAATCCAGTTTGGGGATTAACAACAACATTTCCTAACTATACTTTTGAAAACAACAAATTGTATGTAATTGGATTGTATGTTGGCTCATGTTGCGATAGTTGTTATGATGAAGCTTGGTCGTACCAAATTACATTTAGCAGTGAAAGTGATTCGCCGCCAGCAATGAATGTATTTACACAAGAAGTAAAAGATCATATCCGTTCTTTATTCGTAATGGGAGAAGCAAATACAGGAACTTTAGGAAGAGATGATAACGAGTTAGTTGACTTTACAATGTATCCAAATCCAACTTCAGATGTATTGCGATTTAAGTCAGATGAAACTATTGTATCATACAAAATTACAGATATAACTGGAAAATTGGTTCAAAGTAAAGCCATTGAAGTTTCAGAAATTGATGTGTCAAGATTAAGTGCTAACATGTATTTTGTAACTGTAACAACGGCTTCAGGAATCAATCACACAGAAAAGTTTATTAAAAAGTAATGAATTTCAAGAATTATAATGAATTCTTGTAAAAAATAGCATTTTTTCTCATATTTGCTGATTACCCGAAACCCTCAAAATTAAAAACTTTGAGGGTTTCACTTTTACTCGATAATCGAGATTTAAAATGCTCTTATACTTGTATATCCTATTTTGCTTATTAAAAAAATAACTCCGCTTTATACACCTAATTTTAAAGGAAAAATAATATTACATTTGCACTTTATAACCAGATACTATTATTTATGACTAAAAAAGTTCGTGTTCGTTTTGCACCAAGTCCAACTGGACCTTTACATATTGGAGGCGTAAGAACTGCCTTATTTAACTATTTGTTTGCCAAAAAACATGGCGGAGATTTTATTTTACGTGTCGAAGATACCGATCAAAACAGATTTGTAGAAGGCGCAGAAGCATATATTACAGAAGCATTATCATGGTGCGGAATTACTGTTGATGAAGGCACAATGAAAGATGGCGGGTTTGGTCCTTATAAGCAAAGTGAACGCAAACATTTGTATCGTGAATATGCAGATATATTATTAGAAAAAGGACATGCATATTACGCATTTGATACCGCAGAAACGTTGGATGCGCACAGAAAAGATCATGAAGCAAACGGAAAAACGTTTATCTATAATTGGCACAATCGATTGAAGCTTTCAAATTCGTTATCGCTTACGCAAGATGAAGTAAATGCTAAATTAGAAGCTGGAGAAGCGTATGTAATTCGTTTCAAATCGCCAGAAGATGAAATTTTAAATTTAAAAGATATTGTTCGTGGAGATGTTGAAGTTAACACGAACGTTTTAGACGATAAAGTATTGTTTAAAAGTGACGGAATGCCAACCTATCATTTGGCAAATATTGTAGACGATCATCTAATGGAAATTACACATGTAATTCGTGGAGAAGAATGGTTGCCGTCGTTAGCATTGCACTATTTATTATACAGATCATTTGAATGGGAAGCTCCTGAATTTGCACATTTACCTTTAATTCTGAGACCAACTGGAAAAGGAAAGTTAAGCAAACGTGATGGTGCAAAATTTGGTTTTCCTGTATTTCCACTTGAGTGGAATGATCAAAAAGGAGACGAAACTTTTAAAGGTTTCCGTGAAGAAGGATATTTTAATGATGCAATGATAAACTTCTTAGCATTTTTAGGGTGGAATCCTGGAACAGAACAAGAAATTTTCAGTTTAGATGAGTTGATTGAAACATTTGAATTGGAGCGAATTAATAAAGCTGGCGCTCGATTTGACATTGATAAAATGAAATGGTTCAACCAGCAATATATGCAATTACAATCTGACGAAAGTCTGGCGGAAGCTTTTCAAAAAAGTCAAGCGGAATTGGTTGGAATTGATGTAAATTATATTGCATTAGTTGTCGGAATGATTAAAGAAAGAGCCACTTTTGTGAGTGATTTTTGGAATTTGAGTCATTTTTTCTTCGTTGAACCACAAGAATACGATGAAAAAGCATCTAAAAAGGCATTGAAAGAAGGTACAAGCGAGATTTTACAGCAATTGATACAGATTGTTGAACCAATAGAAGATTTCACCGTAGAAAACCTTCAAACCGATATTAAAGGTTGGATTACAAGCAACGAAATTGGTTTTGGAAAAGTAATGCAACCATTGCGTTTGGCATTAGTTGGCGCATTACAAGGACCTGATTTGTTTCAAATTATGTTTATGATTGGAAAACAGGAAACCATCAAGCGGATTCAAAAGGTTGTTGAAATGATATAGTATGAAAAGATGTTTCGTAATTCTTAGTTTTTTATTGATTTCCTGCGGAAGTTCAACGCAAGTTTCTTCTTCTGAAAATACATTAATAGAAGATTTTAATTTTTTTGAAAAGCATACACAAAACCTAATTTTCAAAAGTAGTACAGATGAATTAGCTGGAGATTATAGCAAAGAAATTATTGCTATAAGTAGTATTATCAAGAAAGCTCCTGATAATTTATTTTTTGAAATTTCTGGTCATACAGATTCTGTTGGAAGTGAAGAATTGAATGTAGCATTATCACAAAAAAGAGCTGATAAGATAAAGGAACTTTTGGTAAAAGAAGGTTGCAAATCTTCTCGTTTGGTTGCTAAAGGTTATGGAGAAACAAAACCTTTAGCCTCAAATAGAACTAGTAAAGGTAGAAAAGCAAATAGAAGAGTTGAAATTGCTGCTTTTAAATCATAAATGTCATGCTGAATTTATTTCAGAATCGCATCAAAGTAAGTGTGATACTGAATCAAGTTCAGCATGATTAGATATTAAAAAAGTGTCAATTGACACTTTTTTAATATCTAATCACAAATAAAAAGTCGCTAAAACACTTAACTGTGTTGTGTTTCCTTTTAATTTTTTTTGATCTGCTTCGAGTTTGCTTAGAAAATTGGAAATTCCATATTCGTATTGAAACGATATTTTAAATGATTGAAATCCTGCTGAGATTCCAATGATTCCCAAAATATTTATGCGCGATGTTTGGCGTGCATCTTTTGCTGTAAATGTGTCGTAGCCTTCTAAAATGTAGTCGTCAAATGTACTTTCAAACTCAAATTTATCAGAAAGTTGCAATGCAGAACCAAATTCAAGACTTAAATGTTTCTCCATAATTTTGTAACTTCCCAACAAGCCAATTTTTACCGCTAATAGTTTAAACGGAATTTCTTCGGTTATTGCAAGTATGTTTTCTCTTCCAACAAAATTTACTTCATGTCGATTTAAGTTTAAAAAATAAATCATATCAAAACTTCTTGCTACAGTTCCGCGGGTTGACAATCCGCCGTGAAAGCCAGTAGATTTGGTAGTTACCAAGTCATTCGTTTTGATGTCAAATTGATGAATTCCGGCTGAAATTCCGAATCGATTGTAATCATTATAACGACTTTGAGAAAAAGAATTTGTAACAAAAAGTAGTGTTGCAACTACTAATAGCTGAAAAAGGAATTTGTTCATTAGAAATAAACTTTAGATTAAAGTTGTCAAAAGTATCCTTTTTTACACAAAAAAAAATTATTTTAGTCACACTAACATTTTAATACTTCAAAATTATGCCATTTAATCCCATTCTAATCGTAGCTATTGTTCTTTTAGTTATCGTTTTAATTTCTTCTGTTTTTACTGTAAAACAACAAACCGCTGCTATTGTGGAGCGTTTTGGTCGTTTTGGCAGCATTCGTCAATCTGGATTACAGTTTAAAATTCCGCTAGTTGATAAAATTGCTGGAAGATTAAGCTTAAAAATTCAACAATTGGACGTTATTATCGAAACAAAAACGAAAGATGATGTATTCGTTCGTTTAAAAGTTTCTGTTCAATATAAAGTAATTAGAGACAAAGTAGAAGATGCTTTTTATAAGTTAGATTATCCGCACGATCAAATTACATCGTATGTTTTTGATGTGGTACGTGCCGAAGTTCCAAAAATGATTTTGGATGATGTATTCTTACGTAAAGATGATATTGCCATTGCTGTAAAATCTGAATTGAATGAAGCGATGATAGACTACGGATATGATATTATTAAAACTTTAGTAACAGATATTGATCCTGATGCGCAAGTAAAAGAAGCGATGAATAGAATTAATGCGGCTGATAGAGAAAAAACTGCGGCACAATATGAAGGAGACGCGCAACGTATTTTAATCGTTGAAAAAGCAAAAGCGGAAGCAGAAAGCAAGCGTTTACAAGGACAAGGTATTGCAGATCAACGTCGTGAAATTGCACGTGGTTTGGAAGAATCTGTGGAGGTTTTGAACAAAGTTGGAATCAATTCGCAAGAAGCTTCTGCCTTAATTGTAGTAACACAACATTATGATACTTTGCAAGCAATTGGTCAAACAACAAATAGTAATTTAATATTGTTACCAAATTCGCCACAAGCAGGAAGTACGATGCTAAATGATATGGTTGCTAGTTTTACAGCAAGTAATCAAATTGGTGAAGCCATGAAAAATGCTAAAAACGCTAAAAAGACAAAAGAATAATACACATATAAAATTTCAAGAAACCCAAAATGGCACGATTTTGGGTTTTTTGTTTGGTATAAAAAATTTAATATTCTAAAAATCTATTAATTATGATTAAAAAAATCACTTTCCTTCTATTTGTATTTTGTGCTACACAGGTGTTTTCACAAGATATGAAAGGTCTTAAAGCAAGCGCAGCGCGTGATGCAAAAGCAGCTACTGAAGCCACCTTAAAAGAAGATTTTAAAACATTGCTAACGTATACGCATCCAAATATTTTAGATGCTGCTGGTGGCGCAGATGTAATGGAATCTTATTTGAAAACTACATTTACACAAATGAAAGCCAATGGTTTTGCGTATGAAAAAGTTGAAACAAAATCAGTTTCAGATGTTGTAAAAGAACAAGGAGAATACCGTTGTTATGTAGAAAATTACAATCAGATGCGTATGAAAGATAAGCGCATTAAATCTACAAGTTATATGCTTGGTTTTTATAATGAAACGACTAAGAAATGGACGTTTGTGGAAGCTAAAGAAATGAAAGATACAGGAACTATTATTGCGTATTTTCCAGATTTTGAAACTTCTTTAAAGATTCCTGAGAATACAATGAAGATGGAAGATATTAAGGAGTAATGTTTTTCAAGTAATTGTTATTTCCTGCGAAAGCAGCAATTTATAGAATCATCAAAAAGTGTCATTCCTAAAAACAGGAGTGACATTTTTTTTTGAAATACGTTTACTTCAGCAAACTTGGTAGAATCATTTTCAATCAAACTTCACCTCAGCAACATTATTTTTCGTTTTAAAGCCATTTTAAGTGTTCATTTTTATTCACATAACATTGTAGCTTCAAGTTGGTTTAAAATGCTAGAAACCTCTTAATTTAAAGTTGGTTTTGATAAGAATTATAAATCGTTCCGCAATAAAGTATCATCAAATCTTATGGATAACTTTTAGACAGAAAAAACCCCAAGAATTTGACATTCTCAGGATTTTTATAGTTTGGTTTGATTGGTGTTACTCTTTAGTTCACAAGTAGCTTTTTCGTTACTACTTGATCGCCTACTTTAATTTTCACAAAGTACAATCCTGCTCCGTATTTAGAAACATCTAAGTTTTGTTGTGCTCTTGCACTAAAACGTGTTTCTTCAATTTTAGAGATTAATTGTCCTAAGCTATTTAGTAGTTCAATTTCGTATGTGTTTCCAATAGTTGTATTAATAATGACAGCTACATTACTTTTCGCAGGATTTGGATACATAGAAATTGCTTTTTCTAATGCATTTTCGCCAACGGATAATGTTTTTGTTAAAACGATATTATCAATAAATGTACTGTTACTGTAATCGTTAATATTTATAAATCTTGCTAAAATGTTTTCTCCCACAAAAGGAGTTAAGTCAATAATTTCTGTTCTCCAGTTTGCAGCGGCATTTGGTGCCCAAGCTGAATTTGTATAAGGAACAGTTGCTAAATCAAGTGCATCTTTAAAATATACTTGTGTGTATGTAGTACCACAATCAATAGAGATTTCTATACGTAAAGCATCGTTGTAACTTGCTGACCATTGTGCTTTTGCTAAATCGAATGTTAATTCGGCAGTTCCATTAAAGTTTAAGTCAAAATATTCTGTTGTGAATGTATCTTCTTGACCTCTTGTTGTATAGTTTGCACCGTCAACAAAAGTTGTACTTGTTGAGTTTCCGTCAACTCCAAGAACATTGGCTCTTGCTTGCCAAGTTCTTGCGCTATCTGGATTGTCAAGTGACCAACCATCAGGTAATGCACCATTTTCAAAATCTTCTGTAAAATCTATTGCTGTACCATTTACTTGTGAATAGAAATTTAATGTTTTCTCATCATTGTTAGTAAACTCGTCACCAGCTAATGAAGTCCATACACGTAAAATCCTGTCACCATTAGCTGTTAATGTTACTGCTGTTGTAAAGTTAAATGTGTCTGTAGCTCCAGAAGCTAAAGTTGCCGTGTACATTTCTTGTACTATTGGGTCTGTCCCGATTTGGTAAGAAACTGCAAAATTGGATTGTGGATCAGTTCCGTCATTTTGTAAATCAACAGAAACAATAATTGGATTTGTATTACAAATTGTTTCAAAATCTGTTGCTGAGTTATTTATAGTTGCTACTGATAAATCTTTAGCCAATGGACAATTGAACAATCCGCTTCCTAAGTAGTTTATAGCATTTGTGCGCAATGTTTCCCATCCGTTTCCACCTTTGGCAGTAACTGCTACCCAAATTGGAGCAAATGGATCTGATATTGGAATTGCTAATGATGTTGTTGTAGAGTTTCCTACTACTTCCATAAACTTGTTTCCTAATAAATATACATCGTATGAAGTTGCTCCTGTAACAGCATTCCATGATACCGTAGCTTCCGTAGGACATACTGATGTAATATTTACACCTGTTACACGAGAAGCAATAGAAAAGTTGTTTGCACTTTGATCTGTTAACGTTCCATTAGTAATTCTAATTAAACATTCTCCAGAAGTAAGTCCACTTGGTACATTCCATGTATAGTTTGTAGTTGCTGGTGGCAATGTTGCCATGTTATTCCAAATTGCTCCATTATCCGTAGAATATTCTAATACATGTGAATTTACAGCATTGATGGCATCCCAATGAATAATTTCTTGCGTTCCAGCAATAAATTTTTGTCCTCCTTGTGGATATGTAAGTGTAATTCCATCAGTAATAATTTCATATACTACATAATATTTTTGTGGTCCCATAGGAACATTAAATCCTGCAATATTGATATTATATGTTCCAGAAGCAGGATTGTTTATTAAAACTTGCTCCATGTTGTTTAAGTGATCTGCTCCTGTTGTTGCAGGTGAGTTTAAAAATGCTGCACTTGGAGTTGTATCTAAAATCCACGGTTGGTATGTTGTACTTCCTGGATCTGTTACTACTAAATCTAAGTCATTTACTAAAGCTGGTGAAGCTCCTGGCGCGGCAGCTGCATCACTCCAATATACCATAAAACGAACTTGCGTTGTGTTTGCTGGTACTGTAATTGAGTGATTATTGTTTGCTCCTTGCGCAACTGTGCTGTTTAAGTGACGTCCTTCTTCAATAAGCATTGCTGCTCTTAATCCGTTTACCATTCCCCAACCAAAACTAAAGTCAGGTCCTACATTCCCGTAATCATTTGCTGTGTTTAATAATGTAGCTTTTATTAGTGCTGATTCTGGAAGTGTTCCACCATTTAAACCTGCATACGCTTCGTATAATTGAGCAGAAACTCCTGCAATTCCTGGTGCAGCTCCTGAAGTACCACCAAATGTTTGGTATGTATTGTTTTCTGCAGTTGATTCTTGGTTTTGTCCGTGTGCTGTAATATCTGGCTTAATACGTCCATCGGCAGCTGGTCCACGACTACTAGAAGTTGCTCGCGATCCATTAAAGAATGTATTTGCTGTTGCAATTACGTTTTTTCCTTGTTTGTGTCCACCTGTAATATTTCCCCAACCTGCTCCAGCTCCGTATCCACAGTCACTCGTTCCTGAGTTACCTGCCGAAAATACGTGAAGTAATGTTGGTGTTGTAATTGTTTGTGTATCTACTGTACGAGAATTTGAAGTGTAACCGCCATTACATCCATCACCATATGATGAGTTTGTAATTTGTACAGATCCGTCATTTATTAAAGTTGTTGTTGCAGCATCTAAGAATGTGCCACCATATTGCGTCACAAAAACATTTGCGCCTGCTGCCATTCCTCTTTTTGTTGGATCTAAATTACCAGCTCCAGTCATAATTCCTGCAACACCATCTCCGTGTGTTTGTCCAACTGTTGATGACGCAGAGTTATCAATTCTTCCTTGAAAATCAATATGTGGTCCTACAACTCCATCATCTCTTACCATAACGCCAATACCGGCTCCAGTATAGTTTCTTCCTGTTGGTACTTGCGTGTCTAAGTTTGCTGCTCTGTGTAAGCTTCTTCCTCTAGTATCTTCTTTTACTGCTGGTGGAGGAAGTAATTCTACCCATTTTACAAAAGGTTGTGATACAACTGCGTCCATTTGTCCGTAAGGAACTGCAATTTGTAATGTGCTACTTCCTTTGTATTCTTGTTTGATAGTTACCGAACTATTTCTTAGCAATTCAGAAATTACATAGTCAGTACTAATAAAGTCATAATGTTCTAGCATTATAATAACTTTATTTCCTTCTATTGCGTAACTATCAATGTTATTTAGTTTAATTTGAGAAGATTTCTTAAAATTATTTTCTATTGGAATGATAGAAATAACTCCTGATTGTTGCAAATATGATACTTGCGTACTTGCAGGAAAATAGAAAAGGTATGTTTTGTCTGGGAAATACTCAATAAGTTTGAGATTTCTTTCTGCAAATTGATCTTGAATAGCTTGCGTTGGTGTTTGACTAAAACGTGCCCACCCAAAATATCCGCCATTGAATTTTGCAGATTCAGGCATTGAATTCCAGTTAAATGATGCAATATTAGTTGGCATCGTAATGACTTCATCCTGGAAATATACTGTGTTTTGTGCTTTAGTTACAGTACAATTTAAAAAGATTGCAACTATTAGCAAAGGAATTAAAGAGCCTAGCAAACTCTTTACTTGCGTAATTTTTTTCATGACAATTTTTATTAAGTTTTATAAGGGTCTACTACTTATCAACAATAGTTTTTTGTTATATTTTGAGATAAAATATTGTCAAAAAAGTAATTAGCATGCTAATATACTAATAAGTTTATAAAAAAATGTTAAGTTTTTTGAAGATATAATTTCGTTAATGATCTGTTTTGTAGGCTTTTTATTATCTATTGGCACATTAATTTTTATCCCAAAAATCTTTAGCTTTGTCCCAAAGTTCTTCTCCACCTTCTTGAAGTTGCTTTCCAGTCTCGTTAATTCCGTCTTCAGTTGTGTATTTTTCTATGTTTTCAATAAATTCCCCAACTGTATTTATTTTATCAAAAACAGCATCCGCATTTTCGAATCCTTGTTCTTTTGCAAAACGTCTCCAATCTAGTTCAGAAACCGTATTCCATGTATATTTCATTACAATTTTACTTAAAAAATATTTGTCATACACCGTATTTAGCACTTTACCGGTTTCTCTATCTTTTAAATATACAACAGCTTCATCAATTGATTTTTTCTCTTTATCAGAAAGCATATTGCTTTGTTTTAATTTCAGTAATGATACAATTGCTTTTTCGGAATCTTCATTTTTTAAATGCAAATAGGTTTCAACTGCCAATGTTAATTCGGTTTGTACACCAAATTCATTCATAATGTCTAAAAATGCTTGAAAATCTTCCAAACAGCCTTTTTCTTTTTCATCACCAATGATTAACCGATCTATTCCGCGAAATAGATAATGCATGGATAGGGTAATTTTTTTTGCTACCGCTGGTGTACATCGTTTTCCATATAAATAGAGGTAATAGTTAGAAAAGTCAGTATCGTTATTGTTTTCAATCCAGTTGATGTTTTTTGTTAAGTCTTCTTCTGTTAAGTATACCATTCCTTTTTCAAGAAATAACATTCCTCTAAATAATCTAAATAAACATTTTTCTTCACTTTCTGGAGCGCTTTCTATATCTACTTTTGTAATTTCATAGAGTGCAATTTCCCTTCCTGCATCTCTAGAAAGCATTGAAAGTACAGCAAAAGCTAGGTGTTCACCCATTTTTTTACCTTTTTTTTCTTCCTGAGTTAGCGTTTTTGTGCTCTTATTTTTAATTTCCGAATACGATGGTAAAATATCTTCGTCTGTTACTTTTACAAACTCTTTTATTTCTGTAAAATCTTTAAATACATTGATGTAATCCAACGCAGATAAATCATCATTCTTTACCTTAGTATCATACATATCTACGATGTTTTGAATGTTTCCTAGTTTTGCTTTTACAGGTAACAATTCGGGATATACATTTTCATTTATGTATGTTGCTTTTTTTGCCATTTTCAAGTATTTCCATAGTAATACTTTATATGTATACACACTTTCTTCAAGTTCTAACCGTTCTTTTTCAATAGGAGCAAGGTTGTCATCTTCTAAGAAAGAACAGCTACTAAATACACATATAAAAGCTAAAACGATAAGATGGTAACTGAAGTTTTTCATGTAGTTTTAATGTCAATGAATTTTCAAGATACAATTTTAAATAAAAACATAAAAAAAGACCGTACAAGTGTACAGTCTTTAGAATATTTTGAATGAATGTTTATGTTACATTTGCTTCGCTTCCGCAACTAACAATTCGTTTTTGTCATCCAATGCTTTTTCAATGAATTCATTAATGTTATCAGTGCGTTCTTGTCCATTTTTGAGTAAAACACCTAACGTAATCATAACTGCAATGCGCGTTCCTGCTTTTTTAGCTGCTGTTGCAAATAACGGTTCTACATCTTCATACGGAACATTTTCTGCTAATGCTTGAATCTTCGCTTTGGCAATTTCCTGCTTTTCTTCTGGAAGATTGGTATATTTTTTTCCAAATTGCTTTATTTCCTCAATTGGCGGACGTTGATGTTCTTGCTTTTGCTGAGGTTTTCCTTGATTTTGTGCTGGTTTTGGCTTTTGTTTTGCCCATGTATCGCGTAAACCAACCGTTTTATTAAAAATCAATTTGTCTGCCGTTGTATCTTTATCTACACAGAAATAACCCAAACGTTGAAATTGAAAACGATCTCCAACGTTGGCTTCTTTTAAATACGGTTCTACATGCGCAATCACCGTTTTTAAAGAATCTGCATTTACAAACTCCATAAAGTCTTTGTCTTTGTGACTATCAGGCGCTTCATCAGAAAATAAACGATCATATACACGAACCTCAGCTTTTACTGCATGTGCAATAGAAACCCAATGCAATGTACCTTTTACTTTACGTACACTTGCTTCTGTTCCACTTCCGCTTAAACTGTCAACGTCGTATGTACAGTGAATTTCTGTAATATTTCCATCCGCATCTTTTATAACATTTTCTCCTTTAATGATATATGCATTTTTTAAACGAACTTCTTTTCCAAGTGTCAATCTAAAATATTTACTACTTGCATCTTCTTTGAAATCTTCCTTTTCAATGTATAATTCTCTTGAAAAAGGAACTTTATGACTTCCTGAAGCTGCATCTTCTGGATTGTTTTCAGCTTCAAGCCATTCTTCTTTTCCTTCAGGATAATTCGCAATGATTAACTTTACAGGATCTAAAACTGCCATGACTCTATTGGCTGTTTTGTTTAAATCTTCTCTGATACAAAATTCCAACAACGAAACATCAATTACATTTTCGCGCTTCGCAACACCAACCGTTTCCACAAATTTCTTGATGGAATTTGGCGTGTAACCTCTTCGGCGTAAGCCAGAAATAGTAGGCATTCGCGGATCGTCCCAACCAGAAACTATATTTTCTTCTACCAATTTGAGTAATTTACGCTTACTCATTATGGTGTAACTTAGGTTTAATCGTGCAAATTCACGTTGTTTTGGCTGTATATTGGGTTTGTAATTATTAAAGGTATTTGAATATTCATACTGAATATTATTATTATTAATTAGATTGAAAACTATCTCTTTAAATCTAAAATTAGAAATTATTTCTTTTGCACTATCTTTTCCAATATATTTTACTTCTAATAATTTAGATACATTTTCATTTTTGATAGCATCATAAATTTCTTCATTTGAAAGTTGAGATATGATTCTAGTAGCTCTATCTTTTCCAATATACTTTATTTTTAATAAGTTTTTGTATATTTCTCTATTCTGATAAATGAACACATGTTCTTTGAACCAATCATAGAGTTTTCTGTGTGGTTTAAATTCTAGTGAGCATAAAGAATGTGATATTTGTTCTATGTAATCACTTTCACCATGTGTCCAATCGTAAGTTGGGTAAATACACCATACGTCACCAGTCCTGTGATGATGCGAAAATAAGATTCTATACATCAACGGATCGCGCATGTGCATGTTTGTATGTTTCATATCAATTTTTGCACGCAATACATGAGTTTTTGCTTTAAATTCGCCAGCTTTCATACCTTGAAATAATTCCAAATTTTTGGCAACAGTTCTATTTCTATACGGACTATTGGTACCAACTTGCGTCGGTGTTCCTTTTTGTTCGCGCATTGCTTCCGACGATTGCGAATCTACATAGGCTTTTCCGTCTTTTATGAGTTGAATTGTCCAATCGTATAATTGTTGAAAGTAATCAGAAGAATACAGTTCGTTTGCCCATTGATAGCCTAACCAAGAGATATCTTTTTTAATAGCGTCTACATACTCTTGCTCTTCTTTGGCTGGGTTTGTATCATCAAAACGAAGATTTACAGGCGCATTGTATTTTTCGCCCAAACCAAAACTAATACCGATAGCTTTGGTGTGTCCGATATGCAAATAACCGTTTGGTTCTGGCGGAAAGCGAAAGCGTAACTTATCTTTCGACATTCCATTTGCAAGATCTTCTTCTATGATATGCTCAATAAAATTGAGCGATTTTGTTTCTTCTGTCATTGTAATAGTACTTCAACAAATTAAGCTGCAAAATTAGCAAATTATTGTGAATTGCTTCTATTTTCTTTGCTACTTCCTTGTAACGAACACTCACAATGCACTACGTATAGAGAGAAGTTTAATTTTAAATAGTAAAAATACAATGAAACATTCTAATTATTCCTGTCCTAAATGCAACAACAGAACGTATAAAGTAGGAGAGATGCGCGCTACTGGCGGACGCTGGTCTAAAATTTTTGATGTACAAAGTGCAAAATTTACGTCTGTAAGTTGTGAACGTTGTTCATATACCGAATTTTATAAAGCTAAAACAAGCGCTATTAGTAATATTTTTGATTTGTTTACGAATTAATAGTTAATCTAATACCATTTATCATTTTGAATTTACTGCAATAAAGCACCTTAGTAAGTTCATAAATAAACTATAACGTGTCTCAAGAAAAAATCTTAATAATTACCTCATTTTCTAGTTTTTTATTTTCTTTTTCTTTGTTCGCACAAAGAATACTGAATCAAGTTCAGCACAGGCTTCAACAAAAGAAAGTGCGTTTTTCCAGAGGTGTTTTTAGTTTTTTCTCTGAAAAACTAAAACCGTATTCATTTTTCTAAATTTTTTCCAAGGCTTCAAAAATTCTTAACGAAAAATGAATACTACACTGCGGAAAAAGAACGTATTGTGGAAAAAACAATAAATGGAATGAATAGTTTATTTTTACATTTTTAAAATGAATCTATGGGAATTATTCGTGTTACCAATATTAAAGCCTACGCATATCACGGTTGCTTAGTAGAAGAAAGTAAAATAGGAAGTGATTATCGCGTTGATGTTTCAGTTTCTGCCGATTTACAACCTTCTGCAAAAAGTGATAATTTACAAGAAACTGTAGATTATGTACATATTAACAAGATAGTAAAGGAAGAAATGGCAATTCGTTCTAAGTTATTGGAACATGTTGCCAAACGTATTTTGAACAGAATTTTTGATGAGATTGCAATTGCAAATAAAGCAACGGTAGCTGTTTCTAAGATAAATCCGCCAATTGGTGGCAATGTAGAAATGGTTACGATAGAAATGTCTTTAGAACGTTCCTAATTATACAAGGAAAATCTCCTGTATAGTCCACAAAAAGAAAGGATTAAAAATAGGTTAGATTTTCTCATACGTCTTAGAGGATATTTAATGTTTCTTTTTTGTTGCATAAAATGTAAATTTGATTAAATTTGCATCTATAATGGCGTCGTGGCCGAGTGGCTAGGCAGAGGTCTGCAAAACCTTCTACAGCGGTTCGAATCCGCTCGACGCCTCTACAAAAGTAAAAACCTTCTGAAATTCAGAAGGTTTTTTTATTTTTAGTTTACATGAGTTTTATAAGTAACGCTCTATTTTTTCTTTGATTTTGTCTTTTCCTTTTGGAAATACACCTTGTAAAATCATCACAACACCAAATAAAATGATTAATATACTGACCCATTTTTTCGTTTTGAAGATAAAACGTGGTGTCATTTTGCTTTTTAATTTTTTTGCCAATAACATTTTAGCAATATCTGTAACCAACATACTTATCAAAACCGTTGCTAAGAATACAATAACTCCTTCATCAGTGCTTGTAAGTGCGTTTGCCATGATAATAACACCTATCCAACCTGCTAAGACACCAAAGTTGATAAAGTTCAGTAGAAAGCCTTTTACAAATAATCCGAGAAGATTCTTTTTAGGATCTACATTGTAATGCTCGCGCACAATTTTTCGAAATGATTTGGATGTTTTTATATATGAGATAACTCCGAAGGAAAGTAAAATTAAACCTCCAAAAATGATCAAATTTGGATCATCTTTTATTTTTTCTAGAATTTGACTCGTGCTATAATATGCAAATATAATAAAGACAATATCTGCGAAGATAGCGCCTAAATCAAATGTGAGTGCACTTCTAAAACCTTTGGTAATACTTGTTTCTATGATGATAAAGAAAACAGGTCCTACTGCAAAGGCTAAGATGAATCCGTAAAGTATAGCGTATGCTAATCCGTCAAACATAGTACAAAAGTACTAAAAGTTATATGATTTTATTTCTAATACAATAGGAAATAATAGAGCTTGTAGTTTTTAAAAAAAGAAAAACGTCTGAATGGTAGTTTAGACGTTTTTCGAAATTGATTGATGAAGGTATGAATGTTTTATTTTAACGTAAGTTCAATATAAATTATATGTGAAATAATTTCAAGTGTCTAAAAAATATTTTTTGCTTTTTATTTTCGTTTTCTTTGCTCGCACAACATTTCGACTGCGCTCAATGTGACAAGCAGAAACAAAAGAAAATGCGTTTTTCCAGAGGTGTTTTTAGTTTTTTCTCTGAAAAACTAAAACCGCATTCATTTTTCTAAATTTTTTCCAAGGCTTCAAAAATTCTTAACGAAAAGTGAATACTACACTGCGGAAAAAATCCTTTACATACTATTATTTCACTTTGATTTTTCCTCCAAAAAGTCTGTCTTTTTTAATGGTTTTTGGATCACCGTGAATTTCAATGTATCCGCCAGCTCTCACTTTTGCATCTGCTAAAACAGAAGCAGAGATTACTGCATTTCCGCCAGCACTTACTTTTACTTTTGTTTGTTCGGTTATTAATTTTTCTCCTTCGTAAATTCCACCAGTATTTAAAATGACTTCTTGGTGAGTTGCTTTTCCAGAAGCTTCAATAATTCCGCCGGAAACCGCTTTGCAGTCTAGGTTTTCTACTTCTAATCCGACATTAATTTTTCCGCCTTCTTGCGCTTTTAGCTCTAAATAGGGTTGTGTTATTGTTTCATTGGAAACTACAATAGCGCCTTCGTTAGAATCAATTGTACTGATTTTTGTGTAATATACTTCTACAAACGTTTGTGTTCCATCGAAAATACGATCAAACTTCATGCGAATTTTTAGTTTTCCATTTTTATTGATTATTTCTACATCTTCTGTATCAGCGCCTGTAATGACAACTTTGTTTTCCGTAGACTTGATGAGGTTTATTTCGATCAAATCAAAAACTTTTACTTCGTCAAAATCACCTACTTGTTTTTCAAGTGGCTTTTGAGCAAAAACTGTAAAGGCTAGAAAGCAAAAAACGAATGTGCAAATATGTTTCATAAATATCATGGTTTTAGTGTTTGTACATAAAGAGTGTTTAGAAAACGGTTTGTTACAGTTTTTATTAAAATTTTATGTAATTACTTGTTAATTATGGTTTTACCTTACTAAAAATGTGTTTTAAATTAGTAAATTTAGTATGAAATTTAAAAAATTATATCATGAAAAAAAAGAATTTAAAATTATTGAAGATTAACAAAAAGACAATTTCTAAATTAAGTGTAGAAGAAATAAAAGGAGGAACAGGAGGCTCCTTATCTAATAATCCAGGTGTATACTGCTCCGCAGGACCAACTACAAGTTATGGAAAAATGGCATGTGAAATAGATTGTGAGTGTGGATATTAATCTTTACCCACTTTTACAATATAAGAAAGCCCGATTTTTGAAAAATCTAGCTTTCTTGTTTGTTTTACTTCAATTTTACTGCTGTTCCAGTGACACTAACCATGACTGCGCCGCCAGCACTTATTTCCATGTCAACAGAAATGCCTACAACTGCGTCAGCGTTTAATTTTGCAGCATTGTCATTTAGTTTTTGAAATGTTGCTTCTTTTACTTCTTCAATTCCGCTTTCTATTTGTGCGTAATATTTTTTCATGTTAAACATATCTTTGAACGATACACCTTTGTAACTGTAATTAACATTGTATGTCATTCCAGAAACTACGCCTAAATATTCAGCAATTTCTCTATTCTCAAAGTTATTGGTTGTTGTAAATATCATAATGGTTGTGTGTTTTTAGTTTGTTTGTTTTGTTAATGTGAATTCGATATAAGTCTACATAAATAAGATTTTGAACACATTTAAAATAAATGCTAAGCATCTGATTTTCATATTTTTATTTTCGTTTTCTTTGTTCGCACAAAGAAAAGAAACAAAAGAAAGTGCGCTTTTCCAGAGGTATTTTTAGTTTTTCTTTTAGGGAAAAACTAAAACCGTATGAATTTTTCTAAATTTTCTCCAAGGATTCGAAAATTCTTAACGAAAAATCCTTGCTATACTGCGGAAAAGACAAAAAAATTCTGAATTTTTATATCGAACTAACGTTAAGTTAGTACCATTTTTTAAGAAATGTTACGAAAATAAAAAGTTCACTTCGAGAAAACCTCAGTGAACTTTTTATTTTCTGCGTTAAGGATAGCAGCGGCATCCTTCCGATTTTTTTCGGAAGATATAGCGAATAGCCTGACCAAAAGAAGACTGAGGAACTCGAAGTCTTTTTTTGGTAACGCCCAAATTATGCTTCTACTTCAACATTTTTTCCAACGAGATCAAAATCTAAGTGACGTTTGACTAAGTCTGTGCTTTTTACTTTTACAACTACTTCATCTCCAAGTTGATATACGTTTTTGGTAACTTCACCAATTAATGCATATTGCTTTTCATCAAAGGTGTAATAATCGTCTTTTATGTTACGGATACTTACCATTCCTTCACATTTGTTTTCAATGATTTCTACATAAATTCCCCATTCGGTTACACCAGATATGACACCTACAAATTCTTCATCTTTATGATCTTGCATGAATTTGATTTGCATGTATTTGGTAGAATCACGTTCTGCTCTTGCTGCCAAACCTTCCATACTTGATGAATGCTCACATTTTACTTCGTATTCAGACGCATCTGCCGATTTTCCTCCATCTAAATAGTGTTGTAATAATCGATGTACCATAACATCAGGATAGCGACGAATTGGCGATGTAAAGTGCGAATAGTAATTGAAAGCCAATCCATAATGACCAATATTATCAGTCGTATATTTTGCTTTACTCATACTTCTAATAGCAAGCGTATCAATCATGTTTTGTTCGCCTTTTCCTTTTACATCTTCTAGTAATTGGTTTAGAGAACTTGTTGTAGTTTTTCTTGATTTTAGGTTTAATGAATACCCAAAACGAGAGATTATGTTTTGTAAATTCCCCAGTTTTTCTGAATCTGGTTCGTCGTGCACACGATAGATAAATGTTTTTTCTGGTTCTTGTTTACCAATGAAAGCAGCTACTTTTTTATTGGCTAATAACATGAATTCTTCAATCAGTTTGTTCGCGTCTTGTTGTGTTTTAAAATAGACACCTTCTGGATTGCTGTTTTCATCTAAATTAAACCGAACTTCTACTTTGTCAAACGAAATTGCACCTTGACGCATTCGTTTTGCACGCATTATTTTGGCTAGTTTGTCTAACGTCAATGTTGCTTCTACAATTGCTTTGTCAACTTTGTATGCTTTTCCTGTGATGGAGATATCTGCAGGAATTTCGTCACCTTTTGTTTCAATGATTACTTGTGCTTCTTCATAGGCAAATCGTTTGTCTGAATACGTTACTGTTCGTCCAAACCATTCGTTGAGAACTTCTGCTTTTTTGTTGATTTCAAATACGGCCGAGAATGTATATTTTTCTTCATTTGGACGTAATGAACACGCGCCATTTGATAGTATTTCTGGTAACATCGGTACAACACGATCAACTAAATATACGGAAGTTGCACGTTCGTATGCTTCATCATCCAAGATAGTTCCTGGCTTTAGATAGTATGAAACATCTGCAATGTGAATTCCGATTTCGTAGTTTCCATTTTCTAATACTTGAAACGATAATGCATCATCAAAATCTTTGGCATCTTTCGGATCTATCGTATACGTTAACACGTTCCGCATGTCTCTACGTTTCTTGATTTCTTCTTTTTGAATTGACGTATCAATCTTGTTTGCAAATTTTTCAACTTCTTCAGGAAATTCGTATGGCAACCCATATTCTGCTAAAATGGAATGAATTTCAGTATTGTGTTCACCTGGTTTTCCAAGTACTTTTATAATCTTTCCGAATGGAGAATCAGCTCTTGCTGGCCAATCTTCAATTTCGACAACTACTTTGTCGCCATCTTCAGCATTGTTTATTTTATTCTTGGGAACAAAAATATCAGTATACATTTTTGAATCAGAAGCTACTACAAAAGCAAAGTTTTTCTGCATTTGTAAAACGCCGACAAATTCCGTCTTTTTGCGTTTTATAATGTTTGTAATTTCACCTTCTGGTCTGTTGTTTTTGCGACGTTTGTACACATAAATTTCTACTTCGTCACCATTTAATGCTTTGTTCAGTTTATTGTTTGGAACAAATACATCTTCTTCAAATTCTTCACAAATTACATAACCTTGTCCGCGCGCAGTCAAATCTAAAATTCCTGTGAAATATTCCGTATCGCCAACTACTTTGTATTGTCCACGGTCAATTTCTTCAATTTTTTGTTTTGCTTTAAGCTTTTTAATCGTTTTTATAATTTGATTTCTTCCGCTTGTGTCTGTAATATTAAGTTTGGCGGCTATTTGTTTGTAGTTAAAAACTTTGTTTGAAGACTTTTTAAATATTTGAAGGATCGCATCTGTTAAGTTTGGTATTTTGTGCGATTTCTCTTTTTTCTTTCTTGTCATTATATCATTCTATTTTACACGCTTTCGTGTATATTTCGGTTTGTTATTATTATTTTATTTGATTGTTTAAAAAGCATACCGAAATTGCTTTTTGTTGAATTTTACTCGATAATCGAGATTTAACTATTCCTAGTTTACCTCTATTTACTCTTGAAAAGTACAAATTAATTCTGTTAGGAATGTTGTTGTTTTAGGAATTAACTATTTCTTATTGTAAACAACGAATAGGAGAGAAGTATTAAAAATTCTGATGCAAATATAGTTAATATTTTACAATTCGTATTTTGCAACACTTTAAATTCGTGTTATGTATGTGTAAAGATAAATGGTTTTTGATTGTGAATCCGACTTCTGGAAGCTTCTCTGGAAAGCGAAAATGGAAGCAAATTTCTAGAGAGTTTGAAGTACAAGATATTGAATTTGATTATGAGTTTACAACTAAACCTCAACACGAATATGAATTGGTTATTGAAGCTTTAGAGAACGGTTTTCGAAAGTTTGTGAGCATTGGCGGCGACGGAACTTTGCATCATATTGTAAATGGTTTGATGCAACAAAAAACGGTTCCAAAACAGGATTTGAAAGTTGCTGTGATTCCTTTAGGAACCGGAAATGATTGGGTAAAAACGTATAATATTCCTAAGAATATTAAAAAAGCGGTTGCTATTATTAAAACTGAACATACTGTTTTACAAGATATTGGCACGATTTCTTTGTTGAATGAAGCAAAAACTGTGTTTTTTAATAATGTTGCAGGTTTGGGTTTTGATGGTTATGTGGTAAAACGAAATGAACGATTGAAATTTTTAGGTGCAGCTTCTTTTTTGATTTCTACGGTGTTGAGTTTAGCGAGTTATAAAGCAACTTCGTTTACGATTGAAACTACTCAACAGAAATTAACAACTAAATCATTGTTAACTATCATTGGAATTTGTCAGTTTTCTGGTGGCGGAATGCAGTTAACAAAAGACGTAAATCCTGCAGATAGTTTCTTTGATGTTTCGGTTGCTAAACATTTTACATTGTTTAATTTGATACGAAATGTTTTTGGTTTGTTTAACGGATCTATTACAAATCATCCATTGGTGGAAACTTTTAAAACGAATGAAGTTACGATTACAACTTCAGAACCAGCAGTTTTTATACAAGCCGATGGCGAATTGATTGGATGTGGTGGTTTTACTGCAACTATTTTACCAAAATCTTTAAGATTTGTTGTTCCGTAACATAATTTCTTTATAATTAGTTTTGAAGTAATTTTTGAAATTATAAAGAATAAGTTGAGTTAAATTGTTCATTATTAGTTTTTTATTTTCGTTTTCTTTGTTCGCACAAAGAATACTGAATCAAGTTCAGCACAGGCTTCAACAAAAGAAAGTGCGTTTTTCCAGAGGTGTTTTTGACTGAAAAAGTCAAAATCGCATTCATTTTTCTAAATTTTCTCCAAGGCTTCAAAAATTCTTAACGAAAAATAAATACTACACTGCGGAAAAAGAACATATTTTCCGAAAATAAACAACTTTCTTACAGAAAAGTTAAAAAAATCTTAAAAAAAGTGTAACATTTCTCTTTTTGTCTCGTCTATATAGAAAGTACTCAATGTATTTTTATCAAAATTATGAAACGAGTGTATAAAGTTATTCTTCTATTTGTATCGATTTTTTTAATCGGTATTTTCTCGTTTGGTAGTTATATTAATTCTTCTTTGAAAAAAGATAATGATACCAGAGCTGTTGATATTCAGAAAGATTCTTTGAAAAATGCAGCAATTGATACGTATTATTTAAACTAGATTCCTTATTTTTAATACATTACATCTTTAATTATTTTTAGCATATGATCAATTTTGTGACCGTAGCGACTTTTACGTATCCTTATGAATATGCAATTTTACGAATTGTGTTAGATCAGAAAGGAATTCAGTATGTGTTTGAAAACGAACTAATGTTGAGTGTATTTCCTTTCTATTCGAACGCGTTAGGCGGTATTTCGTTGAAAGTCCATAAAAACGATGTTGACATCACAAAACAGATTTTGGAGGATTTTAATAGCAAGCAATCGCATTTGAGGATAGTTTAAATTTAGACTTGCTTAGATTGTTAGACTAGTTAGATTGAAAAATTAAAGTACTTCTCGATACTAAATTCTTTTAGAATTTAACTCGAAGTGACGTTTTGGTATGCAATGAACAGATTATTTTATCCAAACCTTTACATTTAAAATCATTGTTGTCCGATATAAGATATAAGACCGCTGCGCTCATAGAGCCAAGAATAAAGACTCTATGTTAACTACTTGACAACCAGAAGTAATTTAAAAGATAATATTGTGTTTTCTATCTTTTCAAAAATTGTCTTTAAAAGCAAGGTGTTATTGCTTTAAAACACTTAGACTTCAACTATAAATAGACTTTGAAACATTTTAAGTGATTTTAATCGGACACTAATGATTTATAATTCAACATTTATAATTTCTTAGTAGCTTCAAACCGTATTGAATGATTACCTTATTTTTTTATTCTAGCGAAAGCGAAAGTAATCGATTAATTATTTTTAAAGATTTCTTTAATGCTTATTTGATAATTCTAAATTGCATTTTCAAATCTTCAGATTGACACATTTTCAAATTAAGTAAAACAGTCATTTTTCTCTTTTAAAAAGATAGATTTCTTTCAAATGTTATGAACATTAATAATATATATATTTCTTTCTTTTATAAATTTAAAAAAACTATTGGTGGTTATTATAGCGTGTGAATAGCTACTAAAACTTTTTTTACTTTTGATAGGAATTGTGTGTTATCGAATTTGATGAACAAGTTATGAAAAGACTAATGTGTTCAACATAAGAAACATTAGATAGGTTATGAACAGTTATTAACAACTCTTATACACAGCTTTTTTGTGATAAATAGTTGGTAAATTTTTGTTAACAATCAAGAGAGCGACTCTTTATAACTTTGCTAAAAAGAAGTGCTAACTAAATAGGTTAGCTCAGGTATTTGTTTGTATTGTAAAAATTATTGAAGTAACAAAATTTACTTCTCACTTTTTAGCTACAAACTATCAACAATTGGTACTACTATATAATGAGTTCAGCGTGAAGCGATTGCAAAATGAAATTAACAATGACTTTTTTCGGTTGTTCAAAACTCGATTCATACCTTTGTTTACAACAAACACAACACCTTATTTATGAAAAATATTGTCATCGGAAATGATCACGCCGGAACCGATTATAAAAACGCAATTGTAGCACATTTGGAAGCTAAAGGTTACGTTGTTAAAAACTATGGAACTGATAGTAATGAAAGTGTAGATTATCCTGATTTTGTACATCCAGTTGCTGCAGATGTGGAAAGTGGAAAAGTCAAATTTGGAATTATTATCTGCGGAAGCGGAAATGGTGCTTCTATGACTGCGAATAAACATCAAAAGGTACGAGCTGCACTTTGTTGGACCAAAGAGATTGTAGCGCTTGCCAGGCAACATAACGATGCAAATATTTTGAGTATTCCTGCACGTTTTACGTCAATTCCGCAAGCAATTGCAATGGTTGATACGTTTTTAGAAACCGAATTTGAAGGTGGAAGACATCAGAATAGAGTTGCTAAGATTGGGTGTAGTTAGGTTATTAATAAGTACTTTATATATATAGAAAACCCGAAAACTTCGATTAGTTTTCGGGTTTTTATGTTTTTGTGAATGAGTTTCATGGTTTTAAATCAAAAATAATCTGCTATTCTATATTATATTTGTCAAAAAATAATTGATATCGATAACGTATGCTAACAGTAAAAGTAAAATCATTTAGCGAATTTACCATTGATGAATTACACGATGTATTCCAATTGCGAAGTGAAGTTTTTGTGGTAGAACAAGATTGCGTATACCAAGATATTGACGGAAAAGACCGAAAAGCATTGCACGTTATTGGTTGTGACGAAAACGAAAAAATTGTAGCATACACGCGACTTTTTAATGCAGGCGATTATTTTGACAACGCAAGTATTGGTAGAGTAGTAGTTTCAGAAAACGCACGTGCTTTTAAATACGGACATGCAATTATGAAAGCTTCTATTGCAGCAATTGAACAGCATTATAATACAAAAAATATTAAAATTTCAGCACAAACGTATTTGAAAAAATTCTACGAATCACACGGTTTTACTCAAGTTGGCGATGAATATTTAGAAGATGGAATTCCACATATTGGAATGGTTAGATAAAGTTAATCTCTTAATCCAAAACTGCTTCATATTCACTTTTATTAGCCAATAACGCAGTTGCTGATTTGATAGCTTCATCATGTGTAAGTTGATACTCGTACAAACCTTCACGATAGAAGTAACGCTTTAAGATTTCGTTTTGAAGCTCTTGTTCAATTTGCGCCTTATACGTGTCTAACGCTTCTAATTTACTTTGTTTAATGGAAGCTAACAATTCGCTATATTCTTTAGAAACACCAGCGCCAAAATCTTCCGCTTCTTTTGTGTTCATTATTTTTTGAAGCTCTTTCTCCGTATTTGTTTCGTAGTAATCCATTCCTGAAGAAACGACACTTTGCTTAAACGCATTATAATTTGAATCGTCAAAAGAAAAATCATTCATCGTTGCAAATGAGTTTTGATTGTAGAACTCGGTTGCATAATCAAAAATGACCAAATTTCCCATTAATGACTTTGTAAAATCACTTGTTTTTTGTGAATTAATTTCAATATCCGGATTGATTCCGCCACCATCATAAACTGTTCTTCCTTTTTTCGTTTTAAACGCAGTATAATCATTTGCATCGGTTCTTACGGCTTTTCCTTCTTCATCTCTATTCCAGTAATCCAATGCCTGAATACAACGTCCAGAAGGTGTATAATATCTTGAAATCGTTATTTTTATTTGTGTTCCGTACGTTAATTTTTTTGGTTGTTGTACCAAGCCTTTTCCAAAACTTCGCGCGCCAATTACGACAGCTCTGTCTAAATCTTGCAATGCTCCAGAAACAATTTCGCTTGCTGAGGCACTTCTACCATTTACTAAAACTACTAATGGAATTTCTGTATCCACAGGACTTTTTCTAGTTTTATACGTTCGGTTGTATTTTTTTACTTTCGATTTTGTAACCACAATCACTTCGCCTTTTGGCACAAAAAGATTCACAATATCAATAGATTCACGCAATAATCCTCCAGGATTACTTCGCAAGTCTAAAATAATACGTTCCGCGCCATCTTCTTTTAGTTTTTCTAATGCTTCTTTGGTTTGTGCACTTGCTTTTTTGTTGAATTTAGCCAGTACAATATATCCAGTTTTGTCATCAATCATTTTATAAAAAGGAACTGCGTCTATTTCAACTTTACTACGCGTCAACTCGGTTGTGTATTCTTTTCCTTGACGTTTGTACACAATGGTAACTTTACTATTGGCAGTACCTTTTAGCAATTCGCCAGTATCTTCTTTAAAATTTGCAATTATAATGTCGCCAATTTTTATAATTTCATCGCCAGCTTTCATTCCGGCTTTATCGGCAGGATAATCTTTATACGGTTCAATAATGGTAATTTTATTTTTGTTTCTACGAACAGATGCGCCAATTCCTGAATATTCGCCAGCATTTCTAATTTTGGCAGCTTCTACGTCTTGTTCGTTGTAAAACTTTGTGTACGGATCCAAATCACTGAGCATTTCTTTGATGGCTCCATCCATCAATTCGGCAGGATTTGTTTCATCTACATAATTCATATTTAATTGCTTAAACATGGTTGTGAATATTTCAATTTGCTTCGCGATTTCAAAAAAGTCACTTTTAAAACTTACTGCGCCAAATAAAATTGTAATTGCTAATACAGGAATTATAATTTTTCTTTTGAATATTTTTTTCATCTTTTATTTCGTTAACGGCTAATAAGATATAGCTTTCGTACAGTTATTTTTCGGGTGTGATTGTTGCTTCCGTTTTTTCAACAAATTTTTGCAACAATCGAATCATTGACTTTTCAATTTCTTCAAAAGTCGGTTCTTGTTTTCCAATATACAAAAACATAAAAGCATAGGTTGTTGATATTTTGTTAAAAACATCATTTTTGTTCAATCGATACGCTTCCCGCATTAATCTTTTGATTCTATTTCGCGTGACAGCTTTTTTAAAATTACGTTTCGTTACCGAAAAACCTGCCTGAATAGGAACATCAGTTGGTAAATTGGTTGCTGTAAACACAAGTCGTAGCGGAAACTTTGAAACAGAATTTCCTTCGCTGAAAAGCTGCTCAATGCACTTTTTACTCTTTAATTTTTCTTCTTTTGGAAAACCTAATTTCATGAAAATGTGTTGAATCTCGGTAAAAATAGAAAATAAGATTGTATTTAGCATAAGTTCCTCTAATTACATTGAGAACAACGTTTTGAGGTATTTTAGAAAATTATTTATTAAATAGTTCAGTATCAATTTCTAATTTTCATTTTCTTTGCTCGCACAAAGAAAACAGAAACAAAAAGAAAGTGCGTTTTTCCAGAGGTATTTTTGACTGAAAAAGTCAAAATCGCATTCATTTTTCTAAATTTTAGTTCACAATTTTTTATTTTATTAAATAAGAGTTCATGAATCTTTGATTTCTCCAAGGCTTCGAAAATTCTTAACGAAAAATCAACGCTATACTTCGGAAAAAGAATTCGTTAGGAGTAATTTTGTACCTTTTTCTAATCAAATTCATCTTATTTACTATCTTTATTGTACACAGACCACAAATGAAGAAAGTAAACTTAGAGCGTTATTTTAAATTATTTACGAATGAAGAAGCAGAACACTTCTTTGATACTTCGTTGAAAGAACAGCAAATAAAATTTGTGAAAAGAGAAATTCCAGATTCGAAGTTTTCTGAATATTTTTTTAATGAGAAAGATATTATTTTGGTAGAAATCATTAATGAAAAATTGAAAGAGAAAGAATTTGAGGAAACAGAAAAATTGACTTCCAAAAAGCATAACAGGCCTTATAGAATTGAACTTATATTAACGCTTGTATTGATTGCATTGATTATCGCGTTTGTAGTGTTGGTATAAAAACCTAATTTAAAATGTTTTTTACCAAAACCGAACGCCAACACCAATATTATGCGTTATTGCTTCAATTTGGTTGAGGTTTATACGATACGACGCAAACCATTTTCCTTTGTTTTGATATTGCAATCCAAGACTCAGATTATCAAATTTTTGATTGTTTCCGCCAATTTCGCCAAAAACATACAAACCGCTTCTGTACGTTTTTGGATGTTCAATGGTTTTTGTAATGGTAATTTCTCTTGGTACTTTTAATTGATACGAAAACTTACTGTCAATCAAAGTTCCATCAACCAAATTATAGGTGAAAATATCAATATCGTCGGTGCTAAGTGTGTCTTTGTATAACTTTCCTGCGGCAAATTGTGTTGTTTCTTCAAGTGTAATTTCTTTTTTAAAATCTTTCCGATCTAAATGTGAATTTTCGATAGGAATGTAAACGTGTTCAAAGGTTGTCGTTTTAATGTGTAAAGTATCAATTTTTGTTTGCCAAACTGTGTCTCTTACAATCGTAACAGTTGGTTCTGGACTTATGTTAATGTCGCTTTCGCACGCTTTTAGTAATGTGGTGTACCAGACTAATATAATGATGACGACAAGTAGTATTCTATCTTTGGATATTTTTATAGTTTTCATGATGATTTGAGTTAAAAAGAGCCTTTGCAGTACAAAGGCTCAATAATTAAAATTTGGGTAATATGTACTTAATATATGTTTTATAGGAAGACTATATATTGGTTTAAATAATTGAATTTCAATTACTTATAATCAATACTTTTTTCTGAATTTTCATTTTTTTCTAGTTCATTTTTTTGAGTTTTTAGATGTTTCTCTTTATCATTTACAAGAATATTTATGGTTTCTTCTAATCCTTCAAAAGACTTTTTTTTGATTAAATTGACTAATGCTTTAAAAGGATTTATTCCATAGATTTTGTTGAAATTTTCTAAGATGGATTTAATTTCAGCAATCGCTATAAATCCTGTAATAATGCGTTGAAAAGGAATTTCCTTTACAATATATTTTTCTAATAAAAAGGCAGACAAAACCACCAAATTATAGATGAAAAATTTAGAGACTGTATTTCCAATGCGTTTACTTGTTATTGGTATCTTTTTCTTATATGAAGCATACGCTCCTGTAATAAAATCTACAATAATTAGGAAACCAATGGTTAACATTATGGAAGCTATTGGCGCAATTAATGCGAATACCCAAAATAGATATGGTTTAATTTTCTCCATGCTTAGCTAATTTTCGATACTCTAAAACCCTATTTTTTGGATAGGCTTTTATAGAAACTCTATTATTTTGATTTCCTCCCAAAATGTAGACGTACCGTTTAGTTTCTTTTACAAAAAAACCGACGTGTCCTTTCCAACTACTTGGAGATTCGCGCCATAATACGACAACATCTCCTTGTGTTGGTACTGCGGTTGATTCGCCAACATTTAGCCAACTTCGGGCGTTTAATTTTCCACTGTAAGAGTAATTTTCGGTTTTAGAAACCCAGTTTACAAATGCGCTACACCAAGCAGTTTCGTCGTGTAATTTGTTGCCATCGAATCCTACTATTTCAAAGTATGCAACGATTTTGGGATTATCTATTTTACCATCAACTTCTCTTACACCATATTGTGATAATGCTTTTTGAATTAAGCTCATAGTTTTAATTTTTATTAATTAAGCGACAAATACGACTCATTGTCTGAAAAATAATTGTGTATACAATCACCTTTGCAGCTGTTTGTATTAGCGCATGATGTATATATTCATGAATATGTTGGAATTAAATTTGAGAATAAAAAAACGTATATTTGATGCAACAGTATTTTATATTTTCTTAACCAGAATAGTGCTTTGCATGCGTAATAAGATTCTTCTCAACAGTGTCTTTTAACTATGAATTTTACAAAATGATGTATTATTCAGTAGTAAAGTGAATACAAATATAAAACATATTACAACACAAAACAAACATATTACAATAATATAATTGTTTTTTCTGTTTTATGTTGGAATTTACTTTTGATGCTTATGACGAGCTGAAGAATAGCTCATCTTCTTGAAGAAATTAATCATAAAAAATCCCTTCACAATGAAAGGGGTTTTTTGAATTTGTATTGTTTACTGTATTTTAACTTGCTAAAGGATTAATTCCTTCTAAAGCAATAATATAGTTAAGCCCCAAAAATGGATTTCTAATATTAAACGGTTGTTGTCCTCCTGTGTTATCAAGAGTTACACTTCCTGATGCTAAGTCTATATTAGGAGCACTTTCTACGAAGATTTCTGTTTTTCCTATGGACGAACTAGTGCCTCCTGCATCATCATCAGCATTTACATTAGAAACTTTAATTGTCCCAGAATGCGTATGATTGGGTAATTCTGTAACAGTTAATACTTTAGTTTCAGAACCACTTATTTGACCTAATGTAATATTAGAAAGTCCTGATCCTTGTCCTTCATGAATAGGAGACCGTCCTCTTAAATCAGGCAAAGCAAAAGTGGTTGTTCCGTCTCCACCGTAGGTTGTACCAATCAATTTGAATAAAGTTTTGTAATCGGAAGTATTTAACAACTGTCCGTCGCACTTTGCCCAACCGCTTGGAACTGTGGCAAAACTTACAGTTTTGATTTCGCCAATCATAGGTATGGCCAAACTGTCTAATAAATCTATAAATTGGGATTCTGTTGGTGTGTCTCCTGTTTCAAAATAGGATTTTAATGTTCTTAGTGATTGTTTCATAATAAGTAATATTATAATTCGTTAATGACATATTTTAAAGATTAATACTTCAATTTACGAATAATTTTAAGAATAAACCTACATTTATAAAGGATTAATCTTTTGTTTAGAGTTGATTCAAAAAAAAACTCCTTTACTTGAATAAAGGAGTTTTCTGGATATACATATTTTAATGAGCGTTGAGTGACTAGCTAATTACTGTTTTAAAATATTATATATCGTCTTTTCTGAAATGAACAGTTTATTAACCAATTCGTTAATAATTACCTTCATTTGTTTTGTAGAGTTATCTTCTACGTAATTATGAATAAATGTTTTTCTTTTGTCTAATAACGTTTTACTTCGTTTCATAGCTATTATATTATATGATGTTATGCATGTTTTATATGTTCAAATCGTACTCAAAAGTTGTCTTTAAATACGTAACCGTCAGTCTATATTTTGTCTCCTATTTTGTATTTATGAAGAATAAAATCGACATTTATCCTCACAAATGTTTGATTTTCAATAAAAATTCTTATATTAGCAACAAATTACAGTACAAACATAAACAAATTACAGATATATTCAAACAAAAAGCAGAATTATTTTGTAAAATGTTTACATTAGTGAGAGAGATATGGAAGGAATTCATGAAAAAATAAAAGAAATCATTGATCATTTTCGTTTGAATAACAATTCTTTTTCTAAAAGAATAGGAGTGACTAGCACAACTATTGATAGTATTACCAATGGTAGGCCGCAATCAGACGGTTCAAGGAAAAGAACAAAACCAGGCTACGATTTATTAACAAGTATTATCAATGAATTTGAAATAAATTCAGATTATTTATTTGGGAAAAGCTCGCAAATGTTTAAATCCGATAAAAAAGAATTTCAAACATATGCTGGAATTCCACAAGTTGTTGCCGTAAATCAAGATGGAGAAGAAAATGTTGTATATGTTCCTATCAAAGCCAGAGCCGGTTATTTAGATGGTTACGGAGACGCAGGTTATATAGAAACCTTGCCTTCATTTAGTATGCCGCATTTGACTAACGGAACGTATCGTTGTTTTGAAGTACAAGGAAATTCAATGGTACGCACATTTTTTGATGGCGATTTGGTTTTTGGAAAATATGTAGAAGATTTAAGCGATGTAAAAGATGGTCGTGTATATATTATAGTGAGTCGTAATGACGGAATTGTGCTGAAACGTGTCATTAATAGAATTGAAGAACGCGGAAAGCTCATTTTAAAATCGGACAATAAAGACGGAAACTATCCAACGTATACAATCAATGCAGAAGAAATTATGGAAGTTTGGTATGTATCAATGTTTGCATCCAAACAAATGCCAGAACCTGTAGATGTGTATGACCGTTTGCACGATTTAGAAAGTAAAATTGTATTGCTAGAAAATGCATTGCAACGAAAAAACTAATTAAAAATTACTCAATTAAAAAGCGCGATAACATCTTTTGTTATCGCGCTTTTTAGTTATAAATTTATCTAATACCAATTGTTATTTGAAAGGAGCCTAAAATAATTTGAATTATAGTGTGTCCAGATGAAATAGAAAATTAAAGCATAGCATCGTTACGGTTTTATTTTATACTGAAATACATGTACTGAGCCTAGTCGAAGTATGGACGCAATAGAAACAAATTATTAGGTTCATTTTAAGTGATAATTGGTATAATTACTGTCTAGCAACATTATTACCTCTATTAATATCAGCCATCAATTGTGAAGGATCAATCTCTACACTTTTAACAGTTTTGCTAGCTTTTAACGAATACGTTGGATATGCCCAAGCCCAATCAGCTTTTTTAGTTGCTTTTGTCGGCTTTTCGCCACGCATCATGCGTAATGGAATGTAAAAGTTTTCACTTGATCCATCTGTATAATTTACAGTCAAATCAATTGGCATTGGCATTCTTCCAATACGTTCCAAAACAATAGTATTTCCTTTAATTTCTTTCACTCCGTAATCAATTGTATTGGTTGTTTGCGCCCAATCTGTCAAATACCAATCTAAATGAATTCCAGAAACTTTCTCAGCAGTTCGCTTGATATCATTTGGTGTTGGATGCTTAAATTTGAAATCGTTAAAATACTTTTTCAACGTTTTCTCCACATTTTCCTTTCCAATCACATACTCTAATTGTGCCAAGAAAACTTCTCCTTTTCCGTAAGCAGAAGCGCCATAAGCTCTGTTATAATCATACCGATCCGCATGCGTTGTTAATGGTTGTTCTCCTCCAGATTTTGCCAATCTTAAGTAAGCAGCATACGAACCTTTATATGGGTTTTCTCTATTCATATTCATGATTTCATTCATACATTGATCAGAAATATATGAAGTAAATCCTTCGTCCATCCATTCATGTTTTGATTCGTTGGTTGCTAACAAAAACTGAAACCAAGTATGTGCCAATTCATGTGATGTAACGCCAACCAAACTTCCAAACTTTCTTTTTCCCGTAATTAATGTACACATTGCATATTCCATTCCGCCGTCTCCACCTTGAATTACAGAATATTGTTTGTACGGATATTGTCCGATGTGTTTGTTGAAATACGAAAGCATTTCAGCAGTTTTGGGCTGTAAATTTTTCCAGTTTTCTTTTATAGAAGGATCATTTTTATAAAGAAAATGTAAAGTTACGCCGTTTTCGCCTTTATATGTATCGTGTACATAATCAGGATCGGCTGCCCAAGTAAAGTCGTGTACATTCGGCGCATTAAAATGCCACATAAGTGTATTTCCTTCTGGTCTTTTTACAGTTCCAGTTTCGTAACCGTATCCAATTTCATTTGGGTTTTGTAAATATCCAGTTCCACCGAGAACATACTTTTTATCAATCGTAATTTTTACATCAAAATCTCCCCAAACGCCGTGAAACTCTCTTCCAATATATGGTGGCGTGTGCCAACCTTCAAAATCATATTCTGCCATTTTTGGATACCATTGTGTCATAGATAAAGCAACGCCTTCACTGTTATTTCGACCAGAACGGCGAATTTGAACAGGAACTTGTCCATCAAAATTCATGTCAAACGTTGCAGATTTTCCAGGTTGAATAGGTTTTGCGAGCGTAACTTCCAAAATAGTTCCTTCAGTAGTGTAGGTTACTTTTTGTCCGTTTTGCATAAGCGATTTCACTTTTAAATAACCAATTTCAGCATCAGAAAGTTTACTAATTCTACTCCCAATTTTTGGACTTGGATCAGAAATAGTTCTTGAACGAACATCCATTTCACTTCCTGGTTGAAACGCATTAAAGTATAAATGATAATACACTTTGTCTAAAGCGTCAGGCGAATTGTTAGTGTAAACCAGCTTTTGCGTGCCTGTATATCGGTAATTATTGACGTTCATGTCAACGCTCATTTTATAATCAACGTGTTGTTGCCAATAGGTTGAAGAAGTACTGTACGAAGTCATATTTTTACTTCCACTACTAGTTTCTTGTTGTGGTTTGCAAGCCACAAAAGCAAGTAAGAGTAGGATACTTATTTTACTGAAAATTTTCATCTATTCGTTTTTAATTTATAGTATTGTCTGATGGAATTATTTAGAAATTTCTTGTTTTAAATTATAATTTTACTTGTCCTCTACTTACTTTATCTGCTAAAATAAGCGCGTTATAAGCGTTTACAATTTTTCCTGATCGTGATGACTTTGAAAATTGCATTGCTCCTTTAGATTGATCTATAATAACATTTCTGCTGATTGGAAGACCAGATTGCATAATGATTTGTTTCACTTGTGCTGCTGTTAATTTTGGATATTGTGACCAAACTAATGCCGCAACTCCAGCAACTCCAGGTGAAGCCATAGAAGTTCCATCAATAGCTACATATTCATTTTCTGGAGATGTAGAATAAATATCCGATCCAGGTGCAAAAATATCTACATTTATTTTTCCGTAGTTAGAATAATCTGCAATCATTTGCGAACCGTATTTGTTATCTAGTGCGCCAACAGAAATAAAATTATCAGCTATTTCAACACCGTTATTTATCTGATCGTTTGGATATACATTTATAGTGTCTAAATCTGTGTTTTCGTTTCCAGAACCTTTAACAATTAATACATTGTTTTTTCCCGCGTAAGCGATAGCATCCCGAACCCATTCTGAATTAGGAGAATAGTATTTACCAAAACTTGCATTGATAATTTGTGCGCCGTTGTCAACAGCATATCTGATTGCCAAGGCAACATCTTTATCGTATTCGTCTCCATTTGGAACCATTCTCACAGCCATGATGGCTACATTGTTAGCAACACCATTTACACCTTTTCCATTGTTACGTTCGGCAGCGATAATTCCAGCAACGTGCGTTCCATGCATTTCACTTTTCTTAACGTGTTTTACATTTCCGTTTCCGTAATTGGTATCGGTAATATCATAAGGATTATCGCCAACAGGCGTTCGTCCGTTGAAGTTTGTATTTAGGTGATAGTTTAAATAATCAGTTATACCTTCTTCAATGTAATTTTTAAGTTCTTTTGAAAACTCTTCTAGCGTGTTATTTTTTGGATTTATACTAAAAAAGTATTTTGCAGCTCCGATGTATTGCGCTAATTCTTCACTCGGATTTTTTATAGTATTTACCTCTTCTTTTGTATAATTACTTTTTTTGAAATGTTTGGTTAATGCTTCATGCACTTGATTTACTTGCTGTAATAGGCTTTCCATCTGTGGTTTTAGTGCCGTTTTTTCAGCGTATTTTTTATCAAGTTCAGCTTTCGCTTTCGTATATTCAGGATGACTCGTACCTTTTTTTACAATACGTGTTATCTCAAGGTTTTCGTTGTATGAATCACCTACAAAATTCCAACCGTGAATGTCGTCAACATATCCGTTTTTATCATCATCTTTTCCATTGTTGGGAATTTCCTTAGTATTGGTCCAAATTACGTCGTCTAAATCTTCATGATCGATATCGATTCCAGAATCTAATACGGCAACAATTATTTTCTTCCCTTTTTTTCCTTTGATGATTTCTGCGTATGCTTTATCAACACTCATTCCAGGAATGGTGTCTGTCACCAAATCTTTGTGTCCCCAAACTTGGAGTTCTTTTTCAGTAAGTGTACGCTCTTTTATAGGCGTTAAATCTATGTTTTCGATTGGAGTCGATAAAATAGGAGCTGTACTTCCGCAACCGACTAATAGGAGTAGTGAAGCAACAAAAATTGAGGGTTTTATGAATTTCATTATTCTAATTATATAAAGTGAGTTTAAAATATGTCTTTACAAGTAAATACTTCGTTGAGCCGTACTCCTTTTTCTGTGTGTTTTACGGTGATAATTTCGTGATGTGCATCGTGTTCTAAAAATAAATAATAGTTATGATCTGCCGCCATTTTTAGAAATTTTTCTTTTTCATCTAAGCTTAATAAAGGTCGTGTGTCGTAACCCATGACAAATGGAATTGGCAAATGTCCGACGGTTGGTAACAAATCTGCCATAAAACAAATGGTTTTTCCGTTGTAATGAATCATTGGAATCATTTGTTTTTCTGTATGTCCATTTGCGAAAAACACATCAAAACCAAGCGCAGATTTTGTTACAATATCAAGTTCTGGTTGCGCAATAAAGTTGAGTTGACCACTTTCCTGCATTGGAATAATATTTTCCGTTAGGAAAGAAGCTTTTTCGCGTCGGTTTGGAATAGTTGCCCATTGCCAGTGATTTTCATTGCTCCAGAAACGTGCATTTTTAAACGCAGGTTCGTAGCCAGTTTTGTCTTTATTAAACTGAATACTTCCGCCACAATGATCAAAATGCAAATGTGTCATAAAAACGTCCGTAATATCATCTTTATGAAAACCATATGTTTTTAATGATTTTTCAAGAGAATCGTCGCCCCAAAGATGGTAATAGCCGTAAAATTTATCGGTTTGTTTATTTCCCATGCCTGTATCGACAAGAATTAATCGATTTCCATCTTCAATTAACAAACAGCGTGCTGCAACATCAATCATGTTATGTGCATCTGCCGGATTTGTGCGTTGCCACAACGATTTTGGAACGACGCCAAACATAGCGCCACCATCTAATTTGAAATTTCCAGCTGCAATAGGATAAAGCTTCATACGATTCTTTGAATTTTTGGTGTTGCAAATTAACAAAATCGCAACGAAAATGTGTATTTGTTAAGGATTTATTAAGAAAACTCGTTGTAGATTTTTAATGTCAGATAGACGCTTGAGCTGATTTTATTCTTTAAAATCTAAATATTCTGTTTAAAGATGGCTTTTGAATATGAAAAAGCGACTTTGATTTAAAACCAAAGTCGCTATTGTTTTTTATGATGCTTTTTGTTAAGCTATTACATATTCTAATTTCTTAATTTTATCTATAACTTCATCTGCTAAAAAATCTGTCAGACCAACTGATGCATTTGTTTGTATTAATTTATTTTTCAAATAGTTTGGCAATCCGTTTAGAGATTTATCATCATCAATGATAATAAATTCATCGTCCACATCATTATTTTCAAACCAACGTAAAAGTTCTTTTTTTCTGTTCAAGTACTCAATATTTTCAGGAAGTCTAGATATCTTATTTATGCAAACATTTCTCCGCTCAAACATTTCTTCCCATTCATGCAGTGAATATTTAAACTTATGCGAAGTAGTCAACATAATGTCAGCACTTGAAATAGAAATTATTCTATTAAGTGAATCAATTGCCTTTGAACTAAAATTAGGGAAACCACCTTCTAATATTTCAGGTTTTCTCCAAGAATTAGCAGGAACCATTACTCCATCTATGTCTAAGTAAATTAACATGTTACAAATATACTAAAGATTTATGTTGTCATTTTTATTAACTCTTCTATCGAAATGTTATTGAATTCTGCATCGAGTTCATTCAGACGTTTTATTTTGTCTTCGGTATCAAACTCAACATCAGTCCAGTCATATTCAGTTGTTGCAATTGTTTTAGATGATTTAGCTTGATCTAATTTTATTTCTGCTAATAAAGAACTTACATATCTATGATGTCCATCAATAATTAAAACATCACATACTTTTATGTCATCAAATTTTATTCCATGTACCATTTTTGTGTAAATTCTATTGATTATTGGAAGACAAAGTTTGTTATGAGTTGTTATTAAGGTATGATTGGATTGTTTAATTGCTTTCAGAATTATTTCTTTGGTTATTTTAGCCATTATCTTTTGTTATGAAAGTTTTGATTTGGCTCAAAGCTAAAAAGCAGACTTTTTAAAGAGATTTTTACTGAACCACCTTTTCCAAACGCTTTCCAAAATCTAAAATAACTTTGATTTCCTTGATATTTGCCAAACGTTCTTTACCGAAAATCAATAACGCTTTTCCGTTCGATTCTACATGATAATACGGATTGCTCTCAAAGAAATGAACCAAATCATCATTGAAAAATGTTTGAATTGCTTGTACATCTTCGCCCAATAAGTAGAAACGTTTGGAGAAATCGGTGTGATTGTCAATAGGAATATCTTGAAATCCCGCGAAAGCATATACTTTTTCTAAAAATCCTTCGCGATCAAGTGTAAATTCAGGAATTTCATGATCCAATTCAACATACATCATTGTCGTACGAACGACCTCTTTTGCAATGAATTCTCCTTCTGAAAATTCCAAATCAAATAACCGAACAGAACTACTTTCGTCAGATAGTTGATTGTAGGTATGATTTATTTTTTTGGTTCGAAAGAATAAAAAATCTTCTAAAAAATGAATATTCTTATTTTTGTTAGATTCGTAACTCAAGCAGTAATCTTCTGCCAACTCTTCAATCGTTTTTTGCCTTCTAGTTAAGTTTGATAGTAAGTTCGGAATCGGCAAAATACGTCGCAATGCAAACGGATGTTTAGAATCTGTTCCGTGCATATCGAGTCCGATGACTTCAAAATGTCCGCCACGTTTTTCAAATATTTCTTGGTAATCGTTGAGGTTTTCCATCACGGTATGATCTACAAATTCACACATAGAAAAATCGACAATTACATCTTTATCTTCAGGAATGGCGTCTAACTTGTTTTTTAATTTATAATAGTTTAAGAAGCTACAAAAATGCTTCACACTTAAGAAATAATCATTACTCGTATCTTGTTCTTTAAACATTAATACGTTCGGTTTCAACAAGTTTCGAACAAATATTGAAAAACGTTTGTTAATGATAATATGAATGATAAATGTTGTAAAAACACCAACGGCAATTCCAGTAATCAATCCAACTTTTAAAGTTGTTAATAACGTTACAAAAAAGATAATTAGTTGTTCTTTTCCAATAGAAAACATCTTATTTACAAGCTTTGGCGAAGCTAATTTGTAACCTGTATACACCAAAATTGCCATTAATGCTGGCAATGGAATTCGCGTCAATTGTGTGCTGAACAGTAAAATAAACAGAATCAAAAAGAATGCATGAAAGAAGTTTGCCGATCGATTACTTCCGCCATTATTTACATTTACAGAGCTTCTCGCAATTACGGTTACAACATTCAATCCGCCTAAAAACCCGCTTCCAATTGTTGCTAAACCTAATGCTTTTAAATCTTTATTTACGTTTGATCGTCTCTTTTCAGGATCCAATTTATCAACGGCTTTGATACTTAATAACGATTCAATACTTGAAATTAGTGTCAAAGCAAACACACTTGACCAAAAACCTAGTTGTCCCACTTTCGAAAAGCTAATTGTTGGCAAATCTGTGATGACTTCATTGAAACTCGGAATTGCCGGAATCATCGCGCTTGCAGCAATCGGATTTGGTAAATTTAATACCATTTCGTAATAGTAACTAAATGCAATAGAGATAATTACAATCCACATTGGTGCTGGCACTAATTGTAAATATTTATTTCTGATTTTCGGATAGAAAACCATAATAATCAAGCTAAAAATTCCCGCCAAAGCGGCATACGTTAAGCCAGCATCTTCATAAGAAAACAATCCAATAATCGTCTTAGGAATACCAAAGAGTAACGCCAAAACGCTTCCTTTTTCAAATAATGTAAACGAACCAATACTTACAGGAACGCCTTCAAATCCATCATTTCCCAACATTATATGCATGGATTTTGCCAAAATAATCAATCCAATGGCGGCTAACATTCCTTGAATTGCGGACGAAGGAAAAAAGTCGGCAAGTTTTCCGAGTCGCAAAAATCCTAAGACCAACAATAGTGCGCCCGAACAAATAATTGCGCCATACGCATCATTAATTCCTAACGCAGTTATTGCGATTAATAATACACCAACCAATCCATTTCCAGGACCTGTAATAGTCACATAACTTCCACCTAAAATCGACACGACAAATCCACCAACAACTGCGGCAATAATTCCTGAAATTGGTGGCGCTTCACTTGCCATTGCAAGTCCTAAACCTAGCGGAAGCGCAATAAGACTTACCACAAAACCAGAAAATATATTTTTTGGCAATGCTTTTAGAAAATCTTTAAAGGTGTTTTTTTTAGGACTCATTGAATAATTAATACGTCGGTTGGTAGTTCGGTTAAAATATGTTCGATGTCATGCGGAAATAAACGATCCCAAAACGTCATTTTTGTCGGTGCATTCATCACTAACAAATCGGCACGTACAACTTGTGCATAATGTCCGATGGAATAGCCTCGTTTTCCAAAAATAGGTTGTGATTTTATGGCAATATTTTCAAGATGTTCTTTAGGAATTTCCGCAACAATTTTTTTAATTCTACTTTTTTCTCTATTTCGAATGCGCTCTTTTATTAAATTGGCTTTCCGTAGTGATTTATCATCATCTACATTTACAGAAATTTCTTGTTGTCTAATTTCTTCTACAATCGAAATTTTTGAAGCACCTAACTTATGTCCAACATAAAACGCAGAAGCAATGGCTTTTTTCGTTTTTTGATCTTGCAAACCATTTACAACAATGTGTCCGCATGGAATACGTTCAATAGACGGTTTTATCATTAATAAAATGGAACAAGTTGCTTTACGCGTAATTTTTCTCGCAATGGAACCTACATAATATTTTAAGAAATTTTCACGTTGTACAGCGCCTAAAATCAAGAGGTCAACCTTTTTTTCTTTACTTGTAGATAAAATAACTTCGACAGGATCTCCAGTTTTAAAAACCAATTCGTACGAAAGATTTTGCGCAACAAATGGTTGTAGAATTTCTTCTAATTCTTGTTCTTTTTGAGCAGAGTGTTCGCCAACATGAATCAACACTAACTTCGCTTCAAAAAGCAAAGACAATCTTGCCGATTCGTGAATATTAGCTTTCAAATTTGGAGAAAACGCAACTCCGATTCCTATAATATGAAATGGTTTTTTATGCAAAAAGGGTTATTTTCTGATTTGGTTTTTAAAGATAGTATATTTTTGAAAAATCAAAACAACCACTTCACTCTTTTTTTCCAAATTTGTCAGATATTGCTTCCAATAAAAAAATATTTCAAAATAAAACCAACGTAATCTATTTCTTTTACCTTTATGGCAACAAATATCATATGGAAATTAATAAAGAGCTAGAGTTAGCATTTAATTTTATAGAAAAAACGAATAGAAATTTATTTCTAACGGGGAAAGCAGGTACTGGTAAGACTACTTTTTTACACAAAATAAAAGCCGAATCATTAAAACGATTAGTGGTTGTGGCTCCAACTGGTGTTGCTGCAATTAACGCAAAAGGTGTAACAATTCACTCGTTTTTTCAGTTGCCTTTTGAACCGTTTATTCCTGATGCTACCGGAAAAAGCACTACAATTCAACGGAAGTTTAGTAAAACCAAAATCAATATTATAAGATCATTAGACCTTGTTATTATTGATGAAATTAGTATGGTTCGCGCTGATGTTTTAGACGGAATAGATGAAGTATTGCGCAGATACAAAGATAGAACGCAGCCTTTTGGTGGCGTACAACTATTATTAATTGGTGACTTACAGCAGCTTTCGCCAGTTATTCGTCCTAATGAATGGCAATTGCTGAAAAACTACTATAAAACAGCTTATTTTTTTAGCAGTATTGCATATCAAAAAGCAGCTGTTTTATCTATTGAATTAAAACTGATTTATCGTCAGCAAAACCAAGCATTTATTTCTATATTAAATGAAATTCGCAACGATAAACTTTCTCCCGCTTCCGCAGAAATTCTAAATAAACAATACCAACCAGATTTTAATCCGAAAAAGGAAGATGGTTACATTACACTTACTACGCATAACAATCGTGCAGATGCTATCAACCAAAAAGAATTAGAAAAATTAAAAGGGAAGTCAAAAAAATATACAGCAGCTATTTCGGGCAATTTTAATGAAAAAACATATCCAAATAGTGAAAATTTAGTGCTCAAAAAAGAAGCACAAGTTATGTTTATTAAAAATGATAGTTCGCCCGAAAAGCGGTATTACAATGGAAAAATTGGCACCGTAATTCATTTAGATGAAGATACCATCACTGTAAAATGTTCAGATGATGATATTATAGAAGCAACGTATGAAACTTGGGAAAATATAAAATACACACTCAACCAAGAAACAAAAGAAATCTCTAACAATATTGAAGGAACATATACGCAAATTCCGTTACGATTGGCGTGGGCAATTACCATTCATAAAAGTCAAGGTTTAACGTTTGAAAAAGCGATTATTGATGCCGAAGCTTCTTTTGCGCATGGACAAACATATGTAGCGTTGAGCAGGTGCAAAACTTTAGAAGGCATTGTATTAAAAACACCTATAAAATCTGCAAGTATAATTAGTGATGCTACTATAAATACGTTTACAAAACAGCTTGAAGAAAACGAACCTGATGAAGCCGATTTGCAAGCTTCTAAAAAAGCATTTCAGTTAAATTTAATGGGAGAAGTATTTGATTATCATTCGTTTATGCATCCAGTAAAACGGTTGCTTGATATTTATTACAATAATAGAAATACACTCACGGGAAATATTTCGGAACCGCTTGAAGCCATAAAAGATAAAGGAATTATACCTTTATTGAAGATTAATAATTCGTTCAAAAATCAATTAGCAACGTTTGCAAAAGACATTGAAAATCCTGAACAAGATGCCGCAATACAAGAACGGTTTAAAAAAGCAATTACATACTTTACAGCACAAACAAAACAACACATTGCAACTACTTTAAGTACGCTAACTTTTGCAACGGATAACAAAGCTGTCTCAAAAGATTTTGAAAAGCAATTGAAAGATCTAGAAGATAAATTAGCAATAAAAACCAAGATTTTAGAAGCCTTATCGGATAATTTTTTAACAGAAAATTACTTAAAAATTCGCGCAAAATCACTCTTAGACGTTTCAGAAATCAAGGTTGTAAAACGAAAAATAGCGACAGCTACAGCGCACGAAGAATTATTTGAAAACTTACGATTATTTAGATCGAGTATTTCTAGCTCTGATAACATTCCACCGTTTCAAGTATTTACTCAAAATTCATTGTATGAAATGTGCGAATTATTGCCAACTACCGCTAAAAAACTTAGAAAAATACACGGAATGGGTAAAATACGTGTAGAAAAATATGGAGAAGAAATTTTAGAAATCATAACTGAGTATACTACAAAAAACAACTTAACATCAAAAGAGGTAGAAGTCGTTATTGAAGTGGAGAAGAAAAACACAAAAACGATTTCATTAGACTTTTTTAAAGAAGGTTTTTCTATAGAAGAAATTGCAAAAAAAAGAGCCTTGGCAGCTTCTACGATTTTAGGACATTTGGCGCATTATGTGAGTGAAGGAGTTTTAGATATTACCGAAATATTATCAGAAGAAAAAGTAAAAAAAGGACTGGAAATCATCAAAAATAATACGTTTGAAGGTTTAACCGAACTTAAAGAAATTGCAGGTGCTAATTTTTCGTATAACGAACTTCGTATGTTGGTAACTTATAGTGAGGAAAAATAAGTTTTAGAAAATGAAATTCAAGATTACATATATTTATAAGTAAAGAATATATGATGAAACTCAGAATCAAGCCCAATACAGGCGTCAACAGTAGTTTTTTCCTTTTCCCTAAAAGAAAAATTAAAAATACCTCTGGAAAAGCGCACTTTCTTTTGTTGACGCCTGTGCTGAACTTGATTCAGTATTCTTTGTGCGCACAAAGAAAACGAAAATAAAAAACTGAATTTTAGTGTTTTCAAAATTTTATTTGAATAAATATTACATCGAATTCAGATTATTTAATGATTTCCAAAATTTTATTATAACACATGAAAAAAATACTCATATTATCTTTATTCTCAATTTTTAGTTGTAAAAACGAACCAATTTGTTCTGTAGATGAAAATAATGCTGGAAAAGAAATCTATGATTTGGGCGAAGCAACTTGTTTTATTGCATTAGAACTGAACAAAAAAACATCTGATTTGAATTTAATTCATGAAGCGTTGATTGCGGAAGAAAATTATATGAATACTATTGGACTGATTTCTGAGAATCCAAATTCAGAAGGCGAAACCGTATCAGAGGTCGAATTTGACATTAATCAACTTGTCGAATATGCTATGAATAAGGAAAAAGTTGAATTGACAAAAAATGACTTATTAGAAATTTACGATACTGAAATTGAATATTTAAAATTTATTGGAGTTGTAGATCAATAAAAGTTATCTAGAAAACCAGATTTAAAAAACTGTTTCTTTGATATGAAGATATCTAACTTAACCCGTTGTGGATTTTACGATTGAAGATGAGTAAAATTTGTATCGAGAATAGCGTTTTTTACACTAAAAATGTTCTCGATACAATTTTTCGTGCCTCAAAATCACTCGAACGGACGCTTTATTATACTTTTGAATTTAAAATGCACAACGGGTTAACTCACATTCACATTATAATTATTAAATTTACTTTTTCAATCTAAAATTACGCATACATGCTCGAATTAGCGGGAATTATCATCTTAGGAATATTGGCACAATGGGTTGCATGGAAGCTTAAAATTCCAGCAATTTTACCTTTAATACTTATTGGTTTACTTGTTGGACCAATTGCAGCAGAATTTTTATCTGAAGATGGAACCAAATGGATTGAACCTAAATGGAATGGCGAAAAAGGACTTTTTCCTGGCGAAAGTCTCTATTACTTTGTATCGCTAGCCATTAGTATTATTCTGTTTGAAGGCGGACTGACGTTAAAACGTTCCGAGATTAAAACGGTAGGACCTGTAATTACAAAACTTATTACACTTGGTTCGGCAATTACTTTTTTTGGAGCAGGAATTGTAGCGCATCTAGTTTTTGGATTGAGTTGGGAATTATCATTTCTATTCTCAGGATTAATCATCGTAACCGGACCAACCGTAATCACACCGATTTTAAGAAATATTCCGTTAAAAAAAGATATTTCTACAGTATTGAAATGGGAAGGAATTTTAATTGATCCAATTGGTGCATTGGTTGCCGTTTTGGTATTTGAATTTATTAGTGTAGAAGGCGATAGCGGTTTCACTAAAACTGCGTTAATTGAGTTTGGAAAAATTATACTATTCGGAACAACCTTCGGATTTACGTTTGCGCACGCATTGGCATTCGCGATTAATAAAAAATTCATTCCGCATTATTTGCTAAATGTTGTTTCATTATCGGCTGTATTATTGGTATTTGTCCAATCGGAAATCTTTGCGCACGAATCTGGTTTACTAGCCGTTGTTGTCATGGGAATGGTATTAGGAAACGGAAAATTAGAAAACATTAAAGAACTTTTATACTTCAAGGAATCGCTCAGTATTTTACTGATTTCTATACTGTTTATACTGCTTGCCGCGAATATAAACATGGAAGATTTAATGTTACTTTACAGTTGGAAAACTGCGGTACTATTTATTGTGGTTGTATTTGTCATACGACCAATTGGTGTGTTTTTGAGTACTGCCAGGTCAAAATTAAACATCAACGAAAAACTCTTCATAAGTTGGGTTGGACCACGTGGAATTGTCGCTGCAGGAATTGCTTCATTATTTGGAAGTAAGTTGGTAAAACAAGGTGTAGAAGGAGCTGAATATATTACGCCATTAGTATTTATGATTGTACTTGGAACGGTTTTACTAAATGCAACAACAGCGCGTTTATTTGCGAAAATTGTTGGTGTTTTCTTGACTAAATCTGATGGAATTTTAATTGTTGGCGCTTCAAAAGTATCACGTTTATTAGGTCATTATTTAGAGACGAATGAAAGACATGTGGTATTAATTGATAGCAATAAGAGTAACATCGCGAAAGCAAAAGAATTAGGTTTAGAAGCCATTAATACAGATATATATTCTACAATGCTTACGGATAATATAGAACTGAATGATGTTGGCTATGTAATGGCAATGACAGGAAATTCAGCCATTAATGAATATGCGATTAATAAATTTTCGAAACAATTTGGTGAAAATGGTTCGTTCCGATTGGTGACACGAGAAGAAATGTTAGACGACAATAACAATCCGAAAGAAGGCTTATTTTCTAATACCGACGATTACGCTACATTAACGGAAGTAACTCGTAAATATCCTTCTATTCAAGAAATTGATATCAATGATAAAGAGCATTACAAAGGCCTGATTGATATTACAAATAAAGACAAAGACATTATTCCATTATTCATTAAAAAAGAAGATGGAGAGTTTCATATTATTTCTTCACATAATATGGAAATTGACGAAATTGGGCAAGACTGGAAACTTGTGTATTTAGGGAAACCGTTTGATGTGGAGAATACGGAAACTACTTAGATTTTAGAACGCTTCGCTTTTAGAATTGAGACCGCTTTATTCGCTTTGCTCGTAACTGTTAGACTTTTTCTCGTGCAGTCGTGAATCTCTTAGATTTTTCGGCGTCAGTTAGAACCTCTCACTAACTTTTTAATATTTAAGGTTCTTTCGTCAAGCTGAACTTGATTCAGCTTCTCACAAGAGTAAATCCAACCAGTCTATAACGTCCAAGTAAGTCTAACACTTCGCTTTGCTCATAGAAATTAGACCGCTGCTGCTTTTAGAATTGAGATCGCTTTGCTTTTAGGTTTTTCGGCGTGATTTCCAAAATCGCGCTAGCTTATGAACTATTTCTATTTCAGAATTTTTTTATACTTTTTCAATAATTTTTTTGCCAAATCATAGCTTCTGTCATCTTTAATATAGCTAATACTTAGGCTTTCAAATGACTTTTCTATGCGCTTATCCGTTTTCGAATTATATAGATTTAGTATGAACTTATATATACTATTTTTCTCTCTTTCTCTTAGATTAAATCGAAGGTTTTCAACTTCAATGAAGTTTATATTCCAACGAAGATCAAAAGTAGTTTCATATACATACTTGGGTAAATTTTTATAATCGTTATTATCACGAGGTGGAACTTTAAAATTATATTCAAATCCAACAAGAATGCCTTCTTTCGAAAAGTATTTACGAATATCAGCTTCTAAAGCTTTAAAGAATAGCGGTTTATTTCCTTCAAATTGAAAAAGAATAGAAGGTTTACTTGAATCTATTATTGTCGCTTTTTTTGAAGTGCAATTTTGTAAAAATAAAAAAGTAATTAAAACGAAAATTAAGTTTGTGTAGCGTTGTTTCATGATCTCAAATTTAACTGTATGTTTGAAATTACGATCAAACCAGTTCAAAAATATTTTTTTCTATCACGAATTTACAAATTTTTTAATTTGTCTATTTATAATGAAACGCTGAGTCAAGCTTAGAATGACGATGATCTTATATCTAAACCGTCTCTTCGAGTAATTTTTTGTAATGAAATGAAGAAAAATTGTATCGAGAAGTGCGTATGAATACAAAACAAAAAAATCGGCTGCAATTATATAATTACAGCCGATTTTTAATATGTTTTATGTGCTTAATCATTCAATTTCAACACTGCCATAAATGCTTGTTGTGGTATTTCTACATTACCAACTTGGCGCATACGTTTCTTTCCTTTTTTCTGCTTTTCCAATAATTTACGCTTTCGCGAAATATCTCCACCATAACATTTTGCAGTTACATCTTTACGAAGTGCTTTGATCGTTTCACGCGAAATAATTTTTGCGCCAATCGCAGCTTGAATGGGAATATCGAACTGTTGTCTTGGAATTAATTCTTTTAGCTTCTCACACATCTTTTTACCAATATTGTGTGCATTATCCGCATGAATTAAGGAAGAAAGTGCATCTACAGGTTGTGCGTTCAGTAAAATATCAACACGAACCAGTTTTGACGCGCGCAATCCGATTGGCGAATAGTCAAACGAAGCATATCCTTTGGAAACCGTTTTTAATCGATCATAAAAATCAAAAACAATTTCTGCCAATGGCATATCAAAAGTCAACTCTACACGTTCTGTAGTTAAGTATGTTTGATTGGTAATTAAACCACGTTTTTCAATACACAACGACATTATATTTCCGATATAATCAGATTTTGTAATAATAGTTGCTTTAATATATGGTTCTTCTACACGATCTAAACTTGACGGATCAGGCAAATCAGTAGGATTATTTACAATAATAATTTCGTCTGGATCTTTTCTCTTAAACGCATGATACGATACGTTAGGAACCGTGGTAATCACAGTCATATTAAATTCGCGCTCTAAACGTTCTTGAATGATTTCCATGTGTAACATTCCTAAGAATCCACAACGGAAACCGAAACCTAAAGCGGCTGAACTTTCTGGTACAAATACCAACGAAGCGTCATTTAATTGTAGTTTTTCCATCGAATTACGAAGTTCTTCATAATCTTCGGTATCAACTGGATAAATTCCTGCGAAAACCATTGGTTTTACATCCTCAAATCCTGCGAGAACCTTCGTTGTTGGGTTTTTAGCATCCGTAATCGTATCACCAACTTTTACTTCGCGTGCATCTTTAATTCCTGTAATTAAGTAGCCAACATCGCCTGTTTTTATCTCTTTTCGAACTACTTGACTCAATTTTAATGTACCAACTTCATCAGCATTATATTCTTTATTGGTTGCGACGAATTTGATGCGTTGTCCTTTTTTAATAGAACCATTCATAACTCTAAAATAGGTTTCAACACCTCTAAAAGAGTTATACACAGAGTCAAAAATTAAGGCTTGTAACGGTTCATCATAATTCCCTTTTGGATGAGGAATACGCTTAATAATAGCTTCTAAAATATTGTCAACACCAAAACCTGTTTTTCCACTTGCGTGAATAATCTCTTCAGGATCACAACCTAATAGATCAACAATATCATCGGTTACTTCTTCAGGATTGGCGCTTGGTAAATCTACTTTATTTAAGATTGGAATAATTTCCAGATCATTCTCTAATGCTAAATATAAATTAGAAATCGTTTGCGCTTGAATGCTTTGTGCAGCATCAACAATAAGCAATGCGCCTTCACAAGCAGCAATAGATCGTGAAACTTCATAGGAGAAATCTACGTGTCCAGGCGTATCAATCAGATTCAATATGTAATCTTGACCTTCAAACGTATATTCCATTTGAATGGCATGCGATTTAATCGTGATTCCACGTTCACGTTCTAAATCCATACTATCCAGTAATTGATCTTGCTTTTCTCGCTCAGTTACCGAACCTGTAAAATCTAACAATCTGTCAGCCAACGTGCTCTTTCCGTGATCGATATGTGCAATAATGCAAAAGTTTCTAATGTGCTTCATCTAAATCTATAGCTAATAATTTGCAAATATAGCTTATTACAGAGTAAGTATGCACGTTTTATAAGGAGATACGAAGATTTTTTAATTATACATGTAGCTTTTTTTCTACATTGAATAAAAATTTATATATTTGAGCCGAAATTAACCTTACTACCGCCATGAACTTAAAAATCACAAGTTTATTTGTGCTTTTTACATTTTTTACCACTTTTGGACAAGAAACCTATCAAGTCTCCGGTAAACTGATTGCTTCCGATTCGGAAATCGCAATCTCGTTTGCCAATGCGGTTTTACTCCAAGACGGCACTGCTATGAAAGGAAGTTCTTCTGATGCTTCTGGAAAATTTACCATTTCCAATGTTTCTTCTGGAAAATACAATTTAGACATTAGTTTTTTAGGCTACAAAACATATCACAAAGAAATTGAAGTGACCAAAACTATTGATTTGGGTACATTAGTGCTTCAAAAAGATATAGAATCGTTGGATGATGTAAACATTACAACCAAAAAACCGCGTTTAAAACGCGAAATTGATCGCTTGGTTTTTACTATAGAAGGAACAGCATTAACTGAAGATAACACATGGGAAGTATTGCGCAGAACGCCTGGTGTTATTGTGATAAATAATACATTATCTATAAAAAACAGTACACCAGTAGTTTATATCAATGACAGAAGAGTGCATCTTTCTGCAAGTGAAATATACCAATTGTTGGAAGGAACGCCGGCGCAAACTGTAAAATCTGTTGAGGTAATTACCAATCCGCCAGCAAAATATGATGCACAAGGTGGCACAATTTTAAACATTGTGATGGATAAAAACCTAATTCTAGGATATCATGGAAGTATTTATGGAAACTTTACGCAAGGTGTTTTTCCGCGTTATAATGGTGGAATGAATCACTTTTTCAAACATAACAAGCTGAATTTTTTCGCAAATTATAATTATACGCACTCAAAAATAAATAGAGATAATTACGAAAACATTAATTATTTAGATAATAGTGCTACAACCTCACTTTGGAATTCAGATATTAATCGAAATACACGATCAAATCAACACAATGTAAACTTGAATGTTGATTATGAAATTGATGCTAAAAATACATTGAGTTTTTCTGGTAACTTGCTTTATCTTCCGTATTGGAAGCGAAAAACGGTAACAAATTCAGTAGTTGACGATCAAACTGCTGCCAATGAAGATTTCTCGTTATGGGCAAGAAATTCTTCAAGTAAAGACATGCATAATTTAGGACTGAACTTAGATTATGTACATCAATTTAAGAAAGAAGGCGAGAAGCTTTCGGCAAACGTACATTATACAGATTACGACAAAGGAGATGACCAAAACGTATATACAGATTATACAGTTTTAGCAAATCCAGATTTTTCCACAGCGTTTACAACAAATGCAAGTCAGAAAACAAATATTCTTAGCGGACAAGTTGATTATGAATTACCAATAAGCGAAACGGCAACTTTTGAAACAGGAATAAAAGCTGCAAATATTGAAACCAAGAGCAACTTATGGCAATTTGACATTGTAAATGGTGTTTCTGTGTTAGATGTTTCCAATTCAGATACTTTCCAGTATGATGAAGCTATCTACGCAGCGTATGTGAGTTATGCAAAAAGCTGGGAAAAGTGGAGTGTTAAAGTTGGGTTTAGAGGAGAACATACGGAACTTGAAGGAAACTCAATCATTGCCAATCAAGTAAATACACAAAACTATTTTAAATTGTTTCCAACAGCACATATTAATCATGCGATTTCTGATAAGCTGAATGTATACGCAGACTTTAGTAGGCGAATAATACGTCCAAGTTTTGATGATTTGAATCCTTTCCGATACAATTTTACGGATTTCTCTTTTGTAACTGGAAACCCAAAATTACAGCCATCTATTGCAAATAGTTATAAAATAGGGACAGAAATTAATGGGATGTTTTTTATTGAAGCATTTTATACGTATAATAAAAACGAAATTTACCAGCTAACGATTCAAGATAACGATAATACTACTTTACAGTATATACCTTCTAATGTAGAAAATAATAGATATTACGGATTGGATTTTGTAACATATTTTTCAATGCTAGACATTTGGGACGTTTCCATAACGACTTCTTTCTATAATAATGAAGATACATTCACAACGGCTGAGAATGTACGTGTATCTCAACAGAAATGGGCAAATTATACTTCTATAGATAATAACTTCACGCTTTTAAAAGATAAAAGCTTAACGGCGAACGTGACATTTGTATACTTATCACCAGTGGTTTTAGGGTTTTCAGAAGTTTCTTCAAGAAACTTATTGAGTTTGTCTTTACGCAAAACAGTATGGAATAAAAAAGCGACACTTTCATTGACCGTAAATGATATTTTAAACGGACAAGAAACGACGAGAACTACACGATATTTCAATCAAAATAACTTTTACCGTGCAAACTTTGACACGCAAACCATTCGTTTAGGATTCCGTTATAACTTCGGAAATACGAAATTGACAACCAATCAGCGTACAAAATCTTCTGCGGAGCAAGAACGTTTGAAAGAGTAGTTTTTTAAACTTTTAAAGCTTCAACCGAATCTTCAAATTAATTGATTTTCAAATCTTCAAATTAAAAAATCAAACATTTCGAATCATATTCAAAAAATCCGTGCGTTTATTTCGTGAAACGGGCAACTTGTGATTGTCTTGCAATACCACATAACCTTCATTCAAATATTTCAAAATATAATTTACATTGATTAAATGCGATTTGTGAATTAGGTAAAAATCTTTATGTTTCAATAACTTTAGAAAATGCCCAATACTATACGAACTCATAATTGGTTTATCATTTTGAAAGTAAATTTTTGTATAGCCATCGGTTCCTTGACAATGAATAATATCTTCAATTTTTACAAACTCTAAACCATCTTGTGAAGGAATTACAATTTTTTTTTGTTGAAACGATTGAATCCCTAAATTTTCAATCAACTGTTTATTCTTTTGTAAGGCTGTTTTATCCGTGATATTTTGTGTCGCAATAGAAACCGCTTGAATTAAATCCTGACTATCAATAGGTTTTACAACATAGCCAATAGCACAATGTTTGATGGCTTCAATGCCGTAATTATCAAAAGCTGTTACAAAGATGACTTCAAATTGTGGTTCTTGGATTTTTTGCAATACTTCAAAACCATTCATGCCAGGCATCGCAATGTCTAAAAATACCAATTGCGGTTTTAAAGTATTAATTAGTTCAATTCCTTCTTCTGGATCTTGCGTTTCGCCAACAATATTCACATTTGGACACAAACGCTCCAGTTTATTTTTCAGAATTGCTAACGATTTATGTTCATCGTCAATAAGTACAGCCGTTACAGTCATATTAGTTTGGTAGTTTAAAAATTAGGGTTACAATGGTTCCTTGCTCGTTTCCAAGTTCCGAACGATCTTTTATGGTATATTCTACATGCCAATTATCAATTTGTTCCAACAATTTCAGACGTTCGTCTAATACTTGAGAAGAATTAGAATCGTGTGTTTGAATTGTGTTTTGCGAGATTTTTCGAGATTTTTTAATCCCAATTCCATCATCTTTCACAACTACACAAAACGTATCTTCTGAAAGTTGCGAAAACATAACGGTCACTTTTCCTGAAGTTTTTTTGTGAAAAATGCCATGATTCACTGCATTTTCAACAATAGGTTGCAATACCATTGACGGAATAGAAGCTTCTTTATCTAAAGTTTCATCACAAATAATTTCATAGGTGAGTTTGTCTTCAAACCGTAGTTTTTCAAGCGATAAATAATTAGAAATTAAATCTATTTCTTCCTCAATAGGAATAGTTTTCTTCCGCGAATATTCAAAAAATTGACGCACTAATTTTGAAAATTGTGTTAAATAATTCTCCGATTGATCAATATCATTGAGTTGAATATAATATTGAATCGCGTTTAGTGAATTATATACAAAATGTGGATTCATCTGCGATCGTAAGGCGTGTAATTCCAGTTCAATCATTTTCTTTTCGGATGTTGATTTGTCCATAATTAATTTATTCTTACGTGTAATAAAAACGAAAAATAAGATCACGACAGCAACGCCAACAAAAAAAGCTGTTCCAGAAAGCAACATAAACAAACGTTCTAATTCTTCTTCAGACATACAAAAGCTTTTATATAACAACCATAAAGTACCATATTCAAGAATGTTACAGCGGCATGATAAGATGTATCAAAATCGGCTAATTCTTTTTGTAAAAGTAGAATTGGTAAAAACCCTAAATGAAATAGAAACAAACCTGTAACAATCCAAAATTTTGAATCTTTGTGAAAAGAAATTATTTGTTCATTTCGCAATGCTTTGATAAAGTAATACAACGTAAGCATAATAATGCAAATCACTCCAGAGAAAAAAGCAACATGAAAAAGTTGATCATTACCTGGCTCCATAGCAATAGAGTAGCCAGCGCAACTTATGAAAAAGACAGTCAATATATATACCAACATCTTATTTTTTAAAACGAGCTGAAACCAATATAAGTAAAATAAAAAGCTAACAATCATATAGATATTGAATAAAATAAAGTTAGAAATGTCAAATTGCGTTATAATAATATAAGCTAGTAATTCTGTAAAAAAACTATACGTTAAATAGTGTAAAAAAAAGCGCAGCGAACTGTTTTTATAATGTGGCCAAAACCAAATGGCAGCAACTAATGCTGCCAAAATGGAAAAGTTCCGTATGCAATAAAGCACGATGTTAATATCCATAATATTTTTTTTAGTTTTCACCATTTGATGGATCATATTCAATAGGCGGTTTTCCTGAGTTTCCATAATTTAAACACTTCATGTCATACATGTTTTGTTGTTGTGTAGGATCATCAAAACCTAGTACATTAGTATTTTCCTTTATGAGATTGTCAAAACTGCTCGAATCGCCTACGTCATCCGCATTATTATCATACGTAGGAACTAAAAACACAGTTGTTTTAGGTTCACCATCTTTTATATAAGAACCATTATAGATACGAATACCAAGGTTTTGATATCCATTTTTTACAGCATGGTTTTGCACCATTGTTAAGTAACCAACGATATCGTTCATAGAAAACCATACTTCACGAGTATCTTTGTATATACTTGGAGCAACTAATGTTTCATTTTCTTGAATATTAGCGCCCGAAACTATTTTTGAAGCAATAATTTCTTTATTTAAATTAACTGCTTTGTTAATAATTTGGTATTGATTGTTTTTATAATTTTTTTCTAAAGAACTTGCTCTAGTCGGAGATATTAAACCCTCAGGTTCTTGTCCGTTCCATTTCAAAATGTTATATGAATTCATAATTAAAAGTAAGAATAAAATTGTTAAATATATTGTGTTTTTTTTATAATTGTATTTAAATGTTCCGCCTGCATACTCCAAACGGAACATTTTTTAGTTTTTAATTAACTGCTTATCAGTGAAATAGGAAAGTGCGTTTTTCCTTTATTATCTTGATTGATCACAATCTGATCTATACAATACTCCACGTGAATTCCATAATCTTGTGGCTTTGCACCGCATGTTAATAAGGTTAATGCTTGACTCACACATGAACATCCGCATAAATCTCCCAAACGAACCAAACGATCTGGAATAATTTGAATAGTTTCATTTCCATTATTACCAACAGTTGGTGTTGGTATAATTGAAATACTCGTAATTGTCAATCCTTTAAAACTTAAATTTCCATACGGATTGCACGCTGTGATATACATAATTTCATCGTCATGTGTTTCCATTTGATCTTTCGGACCATCGCCCCAATGTAAATAGAAGCAAGGTTCTAAAGTTGGTAAATCGAGTGTTGAGCATGCTTCGTCTGAATATGGAGCTTTGCATCTTTTGGAATTGTTTTCTTTTCCAATAATTACAAAAGATTTTTTCAAAGCTTTTGTTTTCAAAACCTCTTGCTGTTCTGTAATCTCTGTTGCACATACAGAACAATTACAATCATCTTGACATTCACATTCGTTAGTACAATTGAGGCATTCTTCTTTAAATAATTCCTTCACGGGAAATCTAAAAATCAAAAACTCATCATGATCAAATCCTGCAAAAGGAACATATGGAGATGTAGGATATATAGGTCTTGTATCTTTTCCTGAATCATACCAAATAAAATGAGCATTATCATTAATTCCGCTAATTCCACTAAAAGGTTTACTTATTCCAGTATTTGGTTGTCCTGTAAATACAGGTTTCCATTTGTTACAATTGGCTTTTTTCAGTTCATTATTTACCAAAGCTTCTGAAGGTCTTTCTGTTGGAGTATCAAAATCAATTCCTGTTGGAAAAACTTCCCATTTTGGATTCAACCCTGAGAATGCAGAATTTGTTCCGTGCAATTCTGCTATAAAACCATTTCTCCCTATATCGTTACTCCAGCATACAAAATAAATATAATCGTTACATGTTGCTATAGCTCCAAAATTTTCTAGATCAGGATAGTTTTGCGAGCTTACTTTTTGTGAAACAGTGTTACAATTGCCAATATAAACATCAGTATTATCGTCACACCAATATGTTCCTTGTATATCTCTTATCTGGTCACAATTTTTATCATTGTCCATAAATAGTTGTTTTTATAAATTGCCTACTCTTTTGTAAAAAGGCTTTTCGGTTTCCGCCTTACTTAAATTTCATTACGTAATTATGAAGGCAAAGATGATATACGCACAATCAAGTACATAGAGTAGTTTTAGGAACGGTTCAGTTGATTCGATGATCGGTAAACTTGATTTTATAATACTTTGTTAAAAAAGACACACTACGTTCTGAGAAAGTTATTTTTGTAGCTTAAAATTTCAAAAAACGTGTAACATTTTACCCTATCATTCGTCAGTAACTAAATAATATCAATTAGAACATATAATAAACAATGAAAAACAGTATTATCTGGATCTTTCTTTTAATGACCACATTCCTACTTGCGCAAGAAAAATTCAGTGTAAACGGAACCATAAAAGACAAAAAAAATGGAGAAACGTTGTTCGGCGCAACAGTCTATCTCAAAGGAACAACTAATGGCTCCGTAACCAATGAATACGGTTTCTTTTCCTTAACAGCGCCAAAAGGAACGTACACAATTATCATTTCGTTTCTCGGTTATGAAGATGTGGCCAAAGAAATCACATTAAATGTTGATCAAACTATCAATTTTGAAATGCAAGAAGCAGCAACGTCACTTGACGAAGTTGTAATTGAAGCAGAAGAAACGGAACGACCCAATATTCGGAAACCACAAATGAGCGTTTCCAAACTGAACGCAGCAACTATAAAACAAATGCCTGTGGTTTTAGGAGAAGTTGATATTATTAAATCCATTCAAATGTTGCCAGGCGTTACAAACGCAGGCGAAGGAACTGGCGGATTCAACGTTCGTGGTGGCGCAGCCGATCAAAATTTAGTATTACTAGACGAAGCAATTATTTACAATACATCACACTTTTTTGGGTTTTTCTCAGTATTCAATGCAGATGCAATCAAAGATATCAAACTCTATAAAGGAGATATTCCAGCAAAATATGGAGGACGAATTTCGTCAGTTTTAGACGTACGTCAGAAAGATGGAAACAGTAAAAACTTAGAAGTAAATGGTGGCGTTGGTATCATTTCGAGTCGTTTGGCGGTTGAAGGTCCAATGTTCAACAAAAAAGGATCTTTCTTAGTTGCAGGACGAACGTCGTACGCGCATATATTTATGCCATTAATTGAAGAAATAAAAGATGATAAAATTTCGTTTTATGATCTAAACCTAAAAGCAAACTACGAAATCAATGAAAACAATCGGGTATATCTTTCAGGATACTTTGGAAGAGACATTTTTGATCTTTCACAATTCATCAAAAACACTTACGGAAACACAACAGCAAACGTACGTTGGAATCATGTTTTCAATGAAAAACTATTCTCAAACCTATCATTAATTTATAGTAAATACAATTATGAAATTGTGCTCGATTTTATAAAACTAGATTGGGTTGCAGACATTAAAAATTTCAACCTAAAATATGACCTGCGTTACTATGCAAGTGACAAGCTAAAACTTGATTTTGGAGTCAGTGGAATTTCATACAATTTCAATCCAGGAGAAGTACGACCTTCAGAGCCAAGTTCGTTAATTAACTATAGAAAACTTGATCAAAAAAGAGCTTTTGAAGCTGCTGCATACATAAGTGCCGAACATGAATTAACAGACAAGTTAACCGCGCAATATGGCTTGCGTTTCAGTACATTTAGCCGATTAGGCGGACAAACACTCTCAGAGTACGCCAACAATCAACCTGTTGTATACAACGAAGAAATAGGAATCTATGAAGAAGGCGAACAAATAGGAACTACGGATTACAAAAAAAGTGAAAGTATCAAAACATTCGCCAATTTTGAGCCAAGATTAGGACTTGCATATCAACTCAATGACGATTCTTCTGTAAAAGCAAGTTATACCAGATCGGTTCAATATGTACACTTACTTTCCAACACGGTTTCGGTAACACCATTAGACGTTTGGGCGCCAAGCGGACGTTACATCAAACCACAAAAATCCAATCAATATGCTGTTGGATATTACCGAAATATAAAAGACAAAACCTATTCGTTAGAATTAGAAGCATACTATAAAAATGTAGATAATAGAATCGATTATATTGACGGATCTGAATTAATCGGAACAAATAATATAGAAACTGAAATTCTAAACGGAGAAGCTAGAGCGTACGGTTTGGAAGTTTTATTACGGAAAAATACAGGAAAATTCAAAGGTTGGTTTGCATACACACTTTCAAAATCAGAGCAAAGAGCGCTTGGCGGAAATGCTGGCGGACCAGGAATAAATAGTGGAAATTGGTACAACACGCCATATGACAGAACACATGATTTCTCAGTAACGGGAACGTACGATTTCAATGAAAAATGGCGATTTAGCGCAAACTTTGTCTATCAAACTGGTCGTCCAGTAACGTATCCAACTGGACAATATGAATATGAAGGAATCTCCATTGCAAGCTTTGACGAACGAAACGCAAATCGTTTGCCAGCTTATCACAGACTAGATTTAGCAGCAACGCTGACACCAACAAAAAATAAAAATAGACGTTGGCAAGGCGAATGGGTTTTTGGGTTGTATAACGCTTACGCGAGAAGAAACGCAGCGTCAATCTCATTTGCGCAAGATTTTAATACAGGTGTGAACGAAGCGCGTAGAATTTCTATTTTTGGAAGCATACTTCCATCAATCACATATAATTTTAAATTTTAAAATGATGAAAAAATATATAAAACTCTCCGTAATTTTAGCCGTTTTCATCACGTTTATTTCGTGTGATGACAAAATAGATGTCGATGTTCCTGAAGCTGAGCCACGTTTAGTAATTGAAGCTTCTTTAGATTGGGAAAAAGGAACTTCTGGAAACAATCAAACCATAAAAATAAGTACATCAACGCCGTATTTTCAAACAACATTAAATACAAGTGTCATTGGTGCTTCTGTAAAAGTGACGAACAACAATTCCAATGCAGTTTTTAACTTTACAGATCAAAACGATGGAACATATACAATCAATAACTTTATTCCTGTGTTGAATGATTCTTATACATTAGAAGTAATTCACAACGGAGAAACGTATACGGCAACAGAAAACTTACTACCAGTTTCGCCAATTAATGCAGTAACACAATCTTTGGAAGGCGGATTTGACGATGAAGTATTAGATGTTTCTATATTTTTTGATGATCCTGTAAATGAAGACAACTATTACATGTTCCGAATCAAAGAAGAAAGTGATTTATTTGCGTCATTAGAAGCACAATCGGACGAATTTACAAACGGAAATGAGCAAGAAGAATTTTTCGAAAAAGGAAGAGACGATGAAAACGAACTAGAAGAATTTAATCCTGGCGATATAGTGAATATAAAACTATACGGAATCTCGCAACGGTATTACAATTACATTTCTTTACTATCGGAACAATATGATTCTGCTGGAAATCCATTTGCATCAATTCCAGCCGAAATCAAAGGAAACTGTGTCAACGTAACTGACGAATCAAACTATGCGTTTGGGTATTTCAGAGTCACAGAATTTGATCAGGTTGATTATACGTTTCAGTGATTTCGATACAAAATTATTTCAGAATTTCACTCAATCTGATGTAATTTATTTATAAAATCACCAATTCAGAATTTAATAAATATGGTTAATTTCAAGTCTAAATAATCGATCTGGAATTAACCATATATGTTTTTAGTAGCCGTTAATTTTTATAAAACGTGAACCATTAAATGATAAATTAATCACATTAAGTTCTTCTTCTATAAATAGTATTCCATTCAACAACTCAATTAGTTTTTCATTATCTTTTTCAGAGTCTGAATATTTCCCTTGACCTTTTACAGCGTATATGAGATTATTGGCTCCATTATAATCTTCATTACCTATTAATTCTTGCGTATCTTGGTTAAAATCAAATACAACATTACAAAGATTAATATAGGGTCGGTTTATAAAAAATGGATTATCAACGATTAAATCATCATCTTTAATTTCTAAGCAATACACAATATTTTGCAGACAAGCGCCACTTCCTCGCTCTTGCCCAATCAATAAAAATAATTGTTTTGAAGGATGATTTAGTTGATGAATTTCATAAAAACTACAATTAATATCCTTTGAAAAATTATATGAAAACAGCTTGTTTTGATTGTTTTTCCACTGCACAACAGGATGCGTTATAAAACCTCTAGTTCCTCCACAATCATAGCCAAAATTATATATTTTCAATGAATTATTTTCGAGTGAAGTAATTGCAAGTTCCAAACCTAAAGAATCAACTTCTGATGCTGTGAGTTCTTTTTTAGAAAGTAAATCGGTTAAATTTTTAGCAGTATTCTGACTTAAACTTTCTATATCAATATTTGGCGTTTCAAAATACCTATAACCTCCGATAAATTGTATCTCAGTTTTTAATTTCTCAATAGTATCGTTGTTATTCTTATTACAATTTGTAAAGAATACTATTGTAAATAGTAAAAGCAGAAATCGTATCAATGTAGTTTATTTAATTATTGCCAACATATTTGGTATTATATGTTTTATACTACCAATTTAGCAAATACAAACTGAATAAAAGTATAGAAATTTAAAAAATAAGGCACAAAAAAACCTCGGTAAAGTCAGACATTACCGAGGGAAGAAAAACTAGTAAATAGGTTTGAGATGTATTTTCTTTTTCCCGAATTCTTTGAAACAACTACCGAAACAGTTGCCTTTCTTTTTCATAGCATTCTTTTCCCAACCTATAATTTTATGTACAGTTAAAAAAAGGGCAACAAAGACTTTAGCCTCGGTCTCAATAGCTTTGCTGCCACTTATTTTCAACTAATAAAAAACCGACTCAATTGAACTTATTATTTTTATATGTGTATTCCGAAATATTCAACTTTCCTAACAAATAATAACTTTCGTTAAGTTTGATAATAAAACAGGATACTTGGAAAATACCCTACCATTATTTTGAAAAAAAACAAAAAATCTGAAATTAAAGTGTTAAAAAGATCAAGAATTGTCTATTATTTCCCTTTTTTCATGAAGTATAACAAGGATTTCATTAAAAATAAAATTACGTAGTTTTGGAAATTCAAATAAACAATTAAAAATTAATGTCTCCAGAAGATAAATCTGTTTGTGAAACCAAACACTATGAAAGCATATTTAATGCGCATTCCGAAACACTTCGGAATTTTGTGTATTACAAATGTGGTAGTGAACAGCAAGCGGAAGATATTGTTCAAGATGCATTTATAAAACTCTGGAAAAATTGTGCAAAAGTGATTTTTACGAAAGCCAAATCGTATTTATATACAGTTGCCAACAATATGTTTCTAAATGAAGTAGCACATCAAAAAGTGGTTTTAAAATACAAACAACAAACGCCGAGCAGAGTTTCCAACGAAACGCCCGAATTTGTATTGCGCCATAAAGAATTTCAAGAAAAGCTACAACGAACCATTGCAAAACTGCCCGACGGACAACGCGAAGTCTTTTTACTCAACAGAATTGACAAAAAAACCTATGCTGAAATTGCAGAAATCATTGGACTTTCTGTAAAAGCAGTGGAAAAAAGAATGCACAAAGCATTAATTCTGTTGCGAAAAGAAATAGGAAATATTTAAAAAAAAGTAGGGTATTTTAGTTGAAAACTGTTTAATAATCGAATCAAAGGAGAATGATGGAAGAAAAATATGATGATACGTTTTTAGCAAGATGGCTAGCCGACGATCTCAATGCAGAAGAAAAACTACGTTTTGAAAATTCTGCGGAGTATCACGACTATCTGCAAATCATTGAAAGTGCCGATCAATTAGAAGCGCCTTCATTTGATAAGCAAGCTACGTTGAAATCTATTCAACAAAAACAGCAAGTTACTGCGTCAAAAACAAGAAAATTGAATACTTCGTGGATATACGCTGCCGCTGCCGTTGTACTTTTATTTGTTGGATTCTCATACATGTATTTTACGTCTGGCGAAACAGTTGAAACTGGCTTTGGAAATCAACAAACGGTTCTATTGCCAGATGGTTCAGAAGCAATATTAAATGCAAAATCTTCACTAACATTCACTAAAAATTCTTGGGATACTAATAGAACTGTTTCTTTAAAAGGAGAAGCATATTTCAAAGTAAAAAAAGGCGAAAAATTTACCGTAACTACAACTTCTGGAACGGTTGAAGTACTTGGAACACAATTTAATGTGCTTTCCGCAGATGGAATATTTGAAGTAAAATGTCACGCAGGAAAAGTACAAGTTGCATCTAAAACACAAAAAACGGCACTATTAACACAAGGAAATGCATTTTCTCTTATTGAAGGAAAAACTGCTTCTTGGAACTTTGATGTAAACAATTTAACTTGGAGAGAAGGCGAAAGCAATTTTAGAGAAATGCCTATAAAACATGTAATTACAGCTTTGGAAGATCAATATCAAGTGCAATTTATCACTGAAAATATAAACATTTCGGAACGCTTTACAGGAACTTTTTCACACAAAAATTTAAAACTTGCCTTAAGAACAGTTTTTGTTCCTATGGAAATTTCATATACTTTTAAGGACGGAAAAACAATCATCCTTAAGAAAGCGAAATAATCGGACTTTTTTTACGACGAAAAAGGATTCGTACACTAGAATTTTACCGTTACGTATATGAGAAGTGTTATAAGTGTTGTCTTACTGTTCATCACAAATACATTGTTTGCCCAAAATGATGTGTCACTCTCGTTTGAAAAAGAACCACTACAAAATGTCTTAACAGCGGTAGAAAAAGCATACAACATAAAATTTTCGTACCGAGCAGAATTAGCCAACGACAAAATAATTACGTTAAAACTCAAAGACGCAACTTTAAACACTGTTTTTCAGCGTTTACAAGAACAAGCTTCTATTGTGTTTGAAAAAGTAAATGAACGCTATTACATCATTCGAAACCAGTCACAAGAAGGAAAAATACAAATTTGTGGCGTTTTGGTTGATGCTCAAAATCAACAACCAATCATAGAAGCTTCTGTTGTGAACAAAACGCAATTTAAAGGAACAGTTACAAATACTAACGGATCATTTGAACTTTTCTTGGCATTTCCTTCTGATACCATTGAAATTCGCTTTTTAGGTTACAAAACAAGGCGTTTTGTAGCCAAAGAATTACAAGTAAAACCATGTATAACAATTGCAATGATTGCCGATCAATATGATTTAGAAACTGTATTAATCAGCAACTATTTAACTTCCGGAATCGACAAACAAACAGATGGCGCATTATCGCTTTCGCCATCAAAATTGGGCATTCTTCCAGGACTTACAGAACCTGACGTTTTGCAAAGTATACAACTCTTGCCAGGTATTCAAAGTCCAAACGAAACTGCTTCAGGATTATTCATTCGTGGTGGAACGCCTGACCAAAATTTAATTTTGTGGGACGGAATCAAAATGTATCATTCAGGTCATTTTTTCGGACTTATTTCAGCATTCAATCCATATGTAATAGAAGAAGTTTCCATCTACAAAAGTGGAACAGCAACACGTTATGGCGATCGTATTTCGGGAGTAATCGACATTCAAACGGATACAAAAGTTCCTGAAAAATTATCAGGCGGATTTGGTTTTAATATGACACATGCCGATGCGTATTTAAAAATCCCTGTTGGGAAAAAATTCGGCGTCATGGTTTCGGCACGTCGTGCATTTACAGACGTATGGGAAACATTTACCTATAACAATTTTTCAGAACGTGTTTTTCAAAATACCAAGATTACAAAAAGCGAAGAAATTATAGAAAACGTATTTTCAGAAACGGAAAACAGGTTCTATTTTACAGATTATACCATAAAACTAATTGGGAAACTTTCTGATAAAGACAACATCATGATTAGTAATTTGCGCACCAAAAACGAACTCGATTTCAGATCTAAAATAGCGCTATTTGAAGAAACATCTCGTGATCAACTTAGCATTCGAAACTCAGGTTTTAGTGGTTTTTGGAAACGTACATGGAATGCTAATTTTTCGCATACGCTAAGTGCTTATTATTCACGATTTGACTTTGATTATTTGGGAACATTCAGAGGAAATATTGTATCAATTACTGAACAAGATCAAAAACGAAATAAAATAAAAGACATCGGATTTTCTTATGATACATCCTTAAAAATAGATGAAAAACGTAGTTTAGAATCAGGGTATCAATTCTCATCTAACGATGTTTCATTTGGCTTTTCAGGTTTTCAAGGAACAGAAGATGGCGTAACTACTTATGCGGCTTCTGAGGAAAGTATCAACAATTCGCACGCACTATATTCATCTTATAAGTACAACGACCAAAATGAAGTCATCATTAATGCAGGTGTGCGTGTCAATTATTTCAGTACCGCAAAAAGTATGTTTTTTGAACCAAGATTATACGTTGAAAAAAAGTTAAATTCGCTTTTTAGCGTAAATTTCTCTGCGGAATTAAAACACCAAGCGGTAAGTCAGATATTGGAATTTAATACCTCAAATTTTGGATTGGAAAATCAAGTTTGGGCAATTGCGAATGGCGATGAATTTCCTGTATTGAAAAGCAGGCAAATTTCCACAGGAGTTGTATTTAACAAAAAAGGTTGGCGTGTTGATGTAGACGGTTATTACAAAAACATTAGTGGATTGACTTCCTTTAATAGGAGTTTTGGAAATACGAGTGTTTTAGAAACCTTTTCGGAAGGAAAAAGTCAAATATATGGCGTTGATATTCTCATTGAAAAAACGATCAATGATTACCAAACGTGGATGAGTTATTCGTACACAGACAATAAATTTGAATTCTCCAAAATCAACAACGGACTTACTTTTCCGGGGAATTATGACATTCGCCATTATTTCCGTTGGGCGCATTCGTATACGCTGAATAATTTTAAATTTTCTTTAGGTTGGAATTACCGTACAGGAACGCCATATACGCCTGTAACATCGGAAACGCAAACCAACGGAGACTTATTCGTGTTTATCGGAGAAACGAATAGTACGCGCATTCCTGATTATCATCGCTTGGATTTTTCGGGAACGTACACATTCAATTTTGACAAAAAGCACAATTGGAAAGGAAAAATAGGTTTTTCATTACTCAATATCTACGATCGTAAAAATCTACTAGAGCGTTATTATGAAATAAGAGCTTTCTTAAATCAAGATAATGATATTCAATTTCGTTTGCAAACCGTTGATAAATTTTCGTTAGGCTTAACGCCGAATTTGGTTTTTCGGGTTGATTTTTGATTTTCTTATACTATCTAAAAGATCACTTCTTCAATAAATAAAATATTATTATGTCACAATTATTCATTATATTTGTGACATATTTATTCTAAAAAAATGTCTGAATCAGTTATAAATAGTATAAAAAAAGCAATATCAAATTATAAGCGTGGAAAAATATTTTTCCCATCAAGTTTTTCAGAATTTGGATCATCTACTGCTGTAAGACAAGCTTTAAATAGATTAGAAGATAAAGGAAGACTAGTAAGGCTCGCTAAAGGAATTTATCTATATCCAAAAAACCATGAATTATTAGGGATTCTTCAACCTACTCTTGAACAAATAGCATTAGCAATTTCTAAAAGAGATAAAGCTAGAATTATTCCAACTGGAATTAATGCGCTTAATAAATTAGGATTGTCTACTCAAGTGCCTATGAATGTGGTTTATTTGACAGATGGAACTCCAAGAACAATTAAAATTAAGAATAGAACAATCAAATTTAAAATAGCTTCACCTAAATTACTTTCTGCAAAAAACGAAACGAATGTATTAATTATTCAGGCTCTTAGAGAACTTGGGAAAGAAAATATAGATGCTACAATCATTGAGAAGATTAAAAATATTTTAAAAAAAGTTGAGATTAAGGATGTAAAAAATGACATGAAACTTGCTCCTGTTTGGATCGCTGAAATAGTAGAAAGTATATTAAAAAAATAATATGGAAAACTGGTTTAATCTATCCGAAGAATATCGAAAAGAAATAATAAATCAAGTAAGTTCAAAAACAGGATTACTTCCAGTAGTAGTAGAAAAAGATTTGTGGGTAATGATAGCATTACAGGCTATATTTTCTACTGAAATAGCTAAACACATAGTGTTTAAAGGTGGAACTTCCTTAAGTAAAGCTTGGGGAATAATAGAGCGATTTTCTGAGGACATTGATTTAGCTATAAATAGATCTTTCTTTGATTTTAAAGGCGATTTGAATCGATCTCAAGTTAAAAACCTTAGAAAAGCATCTTGTAAATATGTAGACCAGAAATTCCCTAAACTTCTAAAAAAAGCTCTTTTGAAAAACGGAGTAAAAGAATTTGAGTTAAACGTGACAGAATTTGAAGAATCAGATACAGATCCGTTAGCCATAGAATTAAAATATAATTCTTTAGTAGAAAAACAAGAGTATCTTCAACCAAGAATACTTATTGAAATCAGTTCTAGATCATTAATAGAACCTTTTGAAAATAGAGAATTGTCTTCATTGATTAGAACAGTTTATCCTAAACATAAGTTTGTTGACAAACCAATAGTTGTACCTACAGTTATACCAACTAGAACTTTAATTGAAAAAATGTTCTTGTTACATGAAGAATTTCAAAAACCAAAGGAAAGGAAAATTCGAAGCGAACGAATGACAAGGCATTTGTATGATATTTCTAGACTTATGGACACCGAGTATTTAGAAGAAGCTATTAATAATGAAGAATTATACAATACAATCATAAATCACAGAAGTAAATTAACTAGAATCTCGTGGGTAGATTATAATACACACAATCATAAAACTTTAAATTTTATTCCGCCAAAAGAAATTATAGGGGAATATGAAAAAGACTATTCAGCTATGAAAGAAAGTATGTTTTATGGAGAAACTGAATCTTTCGAAGAGCTTATAAAGAAGTTGCAAAAGTTAAATGATAGAATTAATAGTATTAAAGAAGAAGAATAAAAACGGACTTTCTACAATTTTTGATCCTTCCGATGCAACAATCGCGTCAACTTAATAGACAAATCGGTCAATACAATCTTCGAATTTCCGTTACGCTCAATATGAAAAATTGCATCTTGAAGTTCTTTAGAAATATCCAAAATATTATTTCCATGTACAAAAGGAGCAAACTTCTCTAAAAAGAAACCTTTCGTATGTGGTTCAAAAAATACTAATTCAGTTGCAGTATAATTTTGTAATAAAGCTTGTCTAAAAAGATTCAGGCAAAAGCCTAAAAACTTCTTCTGTGTTTCACGACCAGTTTTGGCAACTTCTTCGCTCCAAGCAATCAAATCGCGAATTGCAGTTTTATTTCCTTTCGCTTTAAAAGCAGAACGAACCCAAGCCACAAACCAAGTTTCAAACATTAAATCTTCTGAATCTTGATGCACTAAATCGACAGCTTTATTATAATTTCCATTCGCTTGATGTGCAATTTTAGTCGCTTCTGCTTCGGAAACATTTAGTGTTGAAATCAAAGATTCCTTAATAGCTTGTTCGCCCAAAGGAGGAAAATGTACAATTTGGCAACGCGAACGAATCGTATTAATTAGCTGTTCCTCATCTTCAGCAATCAACAAAAACAATGTCTTATTTGGTGGCTCTTCAAGCAATTTTAATAACTTATTTGCGGCGGCAGTATTCATGCGTTCCGCCATCCAAATAATCATCACTTTATAACCGCCTTCATACGATTTCAGCGCAAGCGATTTTACAATATCCAACGCTTCATCAACACCAATTAGACCTTGTTTATTATCAATTCCAAGCAATTTGTACCAATCGAACAAATTTCCGTACGGTTGCTCTTTTACAAACTGGCGCCATTCTTCCAAAAAATGTTTGGAAACTGGATGACTTTTCACTTTATGATTTCCGGCAACGGGAAACGCAAAATGCAAGTCGGGATGCGATAAATTATTAAATTTCAAATTACACGCTTCGTTTTCGCCTACATTTTCACTGTTAACATTAGTACACAACACATATTGCGCATACGCAACTGCCATTGGAAGTGTTCCGCAACCTTCTGGTCCTACAAAAAGTTGCGCATGCGGAATTCGTCCGCCATCGGCACTTAACGTAAGGTGTTTTTTAATATGTGTTAATCCTAAAATATCTTGGAAAAGCATGTCACAAATATAGTTGTAACTGTTGAATTTTTCATCATAACATACACTACTTTCCACTACGGATAAAATAATAGGATGAAGACACCAAATTATTCTATCAAGGATTTTTTAGTTTCTAAAGAGATTACGCAAACGTTTGATTAAAAAAAACTTCAAAAAAGTGATTCTCGAAAATATAAAACAACTTATCTTGCTTGCTGATTTAATAGATAAAGCACAACAATAACTAAAATAATAACACAAGTGAACACGCTCAACGATTTCAATTTCAAAGATAAAAAAGCATTAATTCGTGTAGATTTTAATGTACCACTAAACGCTGAATTTCAAGTTTCAGATGATACTCGAATTCGTGCAGCAAAACCATCGATTATCAAAATATTAGAAGATGGCGGAAGTTGCGTGTTAATGTCACATTTGGGAAGACCAAAAGGATTTCAAGAAGAATATTCGTTACGTCACATTGTAGAAACGGTTTCTAAAATTATTGGCGTACACGTTAAATTTGCAGGAAACTGTGTTGGTGAAGAAGCTGAAAAAGCAGTTGCAGGTTTAAAAAATGGCGAAGTATTATTATTGGAGAATTTACGTTTTCACGAAGAAGAAAAACAAGGAAATGAAGAATTTGCAGCCAAACTTGCCAAACTTGGCGATATCTATGTAAATGATGCTTTTGGAACAGCACACAGAGCGCACGCATCTACGGCAGTAATTGCACAAAACTTTACAGGAAAAAAATGTTTCGGTCTCTTACTTGCGAAAGAAATAGAAAGTATCAAACAAGTAATGGAAACAGGCAAAAAGCCAGTCACAGCAATTCTTGGAGGTGCAAAAGTATCTTCAAAAATTACAATTATAGATAACATTTTAGAAAAAATAGATCACCTAATAATTGGTGGCGGAATGACATTTACATTCATAAAAGCACAAGGCGGAAACATTGGAAACTCTTTGGTAGAAGATGATAAACTAGCGTTGGCAAATGATATTTTGGAATTAGCAGTTGCTAAAAAAGTACAAATCCATTTACCAGTTGATGTTATAGCTGCGGATGCATTTGACAACGATGCCAACACACAAATTGTAGGCGTAAGTAAAATTCCAGATGGTTTCATGGGATTAGATGTTGGTCCGGAAACGCAAGAATACTTTGCGGATGTAATTTCAAAATCAAAAACGATTCTTTGGAATGGACCTTTAGGTGTTTTTGAAATGCCAAACTTTGCCAAAGGAACAATTGCTTTGGGCGACGCTATTGCGGAAGCAACAAAAAACGGAGCCTTCTCACTAGTTGGCGGTGGCGATTCGGTTGCGGCAGTAAAACAATTTGGTTTTGAAGAAAAAGTAAGTTACGTAAGTACAGGCGGCGGTGCAATGTTAGAAAGTTTAGAAGGAAAAACATTGCCAGGAATTGCTGCGATTTTGTCGTAAAAAATCAACAGAAATAACATATTAAAAAAGTCTAATTCCCGTAGTTAGACTTTTTTTAATACACGCTAATTTCAAAATTCGAATAAAAAACACGAATTTAGCAGGAATTGTGTTTTAATCAGTGACATTCTTAAAACGCAAAAACGATCAAATCATAGTAGATATATGAAAAACCTCTTTAGTATACTTCTCTTATTTGCAGCTTTTATTGGAAACGCACAAGAAGACGAAAAAAAGCCAAAAATAGAAAAGCCAACGTTCAAAATCATAAAAGACACGATCATTTTAGATGGCGTAAAAACCGTGATGATTGATACGATTTACTTCGCTACCAAAAATGAAATCAAACGCACTACTAACACTATTCTTCCAGAAATTGATAGTACACTAATATTGTTGGATGGCAAGCGCGATCTGACGAAAGTCAATGAAAAATACGACTTGCAGGATCATAAATTAGCAGCTTCTATTGATAGTCTTTGGTTGCGAGAATTAAATGGCGACGATTTATTTGATACGATTCACAACGAAATTACCGAACTTAAATATGATCCTGTTGTCTTTCAAGATTTGCCAACCGATACGCTAAAAGCACGTTTGGAACGACTCAACAAGAGAACACCATTCAACATTGAGTACAATCCGTCATTAGAAAGTGTTATTAGACGATTCTTAAAAAGGCGCAAAAAATCAATGGAAAAATTGATGAAAATAAGTCAATATTACTTTCCAATGTTTGAGCAAGAATTGGACAATTACAACATTCCGTTAGAAGTAAAATACTTAGCCATTGTAGAATCTGCATTAAATCCACGAGCACGTTCGCGCGTTGGTGCAACCGGACTTTGGCAATTTATGTATCAAACAGGAAAACAATACAATTTGAATGTAAGTTCGTATGTAGACGAACGTAGCGATCCTGTAAAATCAACGAAAGCTGCATGTGAATATTTAGCACGGTTATACAAAATATTTGGCGATTGGGATTTAGCGTTAGCAGCATACAATTCAGGACCAGGAAACGTTTCCAAAGCCATTAGACGTTCTGGCGGATATGTAAATTATTGGAACATTCGTCCAAACTTACCGCGCGAAACCGCAGGATATTTACCTGCTTTTTTGGCAACAATGTATATTTTTGAATATGCGGAAGAACACGGTTTTCAAGTAGAAAAAGTAGAAATTCCACACTTTGCAACGGATACTATTCGCGTAAAAGAATTATTGACATTCGATCATATTTCGGAAGTATTAAACGTAAAAGTAGAAGACCTTCAATTCTTCAATCCGTCGTACAAATTAGATATCATTCCACATGTAGAAGGACGAAATTATACCTTACGATTGCCTGTGCAAGAAGTTGGTAGATTTGTAAACAATGAAGATGCGATTTATAACTTAGTTCGTGAAGAATTAGCCAAAAGAGAAAAGCCATTACCGCAACTCTTTGAAACGAAAAAACGTACGCGTTATCGTGTAAAAAGCGGTGATTTTCTGGGTAAAATTGCTCGAAAATTTGGTGTTCGTGTCAGCGATTTAAAACGTTGGAATGGATTGCGTTCCAATAAATTAAAAATTGGACAACGCTTAACCATTTATCCTAAAAAACCAGGATTTACAGCCAAGAAAGCAACCAAAAATAAAAAAAGTACAGGAAATGCAAAAACCTACGTTGTCAAGTCTGGCGACTCTTTATGGAGCATTGCACAAAAATTCCCAGGTGTTTCCGTGACGAATATTAAAAAATGGAATGATATTAGCGGTACTAAACTAAAACCGGGAACAACTTTAAAAGTTTCCAAAAAATAAAATAACAATCAAAATACTAGCTTCGTGAAAAAATTATACATACTTTTATTGGCTTTAGTAGTACTTTCTTCTTGTGAAAACGGAGAAAATGCTGATCAATATCTACCAGAATCTTTCGGAAAAGTAAATTTACTAACCGTTGTCATTGATTTGGAACAATGGAAAGGAAAAGTTGGTGACAGCATTCGAAGTATCTACGGCGCGCCAACAGATGGTTTGCCAATGGAAGAACCATTATTCTCGCTAAAACAAATAAACCCTGATGTATTCGACGGATTATTGTTGAAATGTAGAAGTATTTTAATTGTAAAATCATCAGACAAAAAACAATTTAAAATTCGCGAGAATCTATACGCAAAGCCGCAAAAAATAGTATTTATTGGTGGAAATGAAGATGAAATTATTTCACAACTAACAGAAAATGCACGAGAATCTATTTTAACGTTGAAACTGAATGAATTACGCACCAAGCAAAATTTCATTAGTGAATCGTTAAATAACGATAAAGAATTGGAAGAAACCTTGGGAATTACGCTAAACATTCCGTCTATATATAAAACGGTAAAAGTGGAAGATAATTTCGTTTGGTACGAGCGAGAAGTTTCTAACGGAACCATGAATATCATTGCATATACATTGCCGTTTGGAAGCATTCCGAAAAACGATTCAACCATTGACGCCATTATCAAAATGCGTGATTCTATTGGTAAATTATACGTACCAGGAAGAGATCCAAGAACCATGCATATGATTACAGAAAAAGCATATGCGCCGTATTTATACGATGCAATTATTGACAACAAACCTGCGCTTGAAACCAAAGGAATGTGGGAAATGAAAGGCTTTCATATGGCAGGTCCATTTATCAACTACATTGTAGAAGACAAGCAACACAATCGTTTAGTGGTTATAGAAGGTTTCACTTTTGCGCCATCGGAAGACAAACGAGATTTTATGTTTGAAATTGAAGCGATTTTAAAAACGTTGGACATTAAAGAATAAAACGATTATTATAAAAACACCAAAGCACTTGAGTAGAAACTTAGGTGCTTTTTTTATGTCTTTTTTTTCGCTTTCGCTGGAATGAACTTGGAAATATCAAATGATTTAAAAAACTATTCTCGAACAGCAATTCTTTAAGTATTGAATCTTTTAATCCTTCAATGGAAAAAAGACTAAATTGCAACACTAAAAATTAGCATCTTTTTAATTGTTGAATCTTTCAATATTTCAATCATTGAATTTTTCAATTTTTTAATGCAAAAAACACCTTCATGACCGAACTTCAATACATTCAATCACAACTTTCAATCCCTGAAAAAAGCATTCTTAAAACGATTCAATTGTTGAATGAAGATTGTACAATTCCTTTTATTTCGCGCTATCGAAAAGAAATGACAGGAAACTTGGATGAAGTTCAAATTGGTGACATTGTAAAACTAAAAAATGCTTATTCAGAATTGGAAAAAAGGCGAGAAGCCATCTTAAAATCCATTACGGAACAAGATGCACTAACGCCACAATTGCAGGAAAAAATCGCGCAAGCGAAAACACTAACCATTTTAGAAGATTTATACTTACCATACAAGAAAAAGCGGAAGACAAAAGCGTCAATTGCCAAAGAAAACGGATTGGAATCATTGGCGAAAATCATCATGAAACAACAACATGAAGATGTGGATTACGCCGCGCAACGTTTTGTAAAAGGCGAAGTCACTTCCGTTGAAAAAGCATTGGAAGGCGCACGACATATCATTGCAGAATGGATTAACGAAAACGAATACGTCAGAAATAGAATACGACGTCTTTACCAACGAAAAGCAACGATTACAACCAAAGTTGTCAAAGTCAAAAAAGACGATGAAACAGCACAGAAATACAAACAATATTTTGATTGGAGCGAATCGCTTCAAAGAACACCTTCACACAGATTATTAGCAATGCTACGTGCAGAAAATGAAGGTTTCATAAAACTTAAAGTTGAAGTTGACAAAGAAGAAGCATTACACACTATTAACGGATTGGTGATTAAAACGCACGTAAAATCAAGCACAGATCAAGTTTCTATGGCAATTGAAGATGCGTACAAACGTTTATTAGCACCAGCAATTGTTAACGAAGTTATGAACGACGCAAAATCAAAAGCAGACGAAATCGCAATTTCAGTCTTTGCAGAAAATTTAAAGCAATTATTACTCGGTGCGCCTTTAGGACAAAAACGTGTATTGGCACTTGATCCAGGTTTTAAATCGGGTTGTAAAGTGGTTTGCTTGGATGAAAAAGGCGATTTACTTCATAACGAAAATATATATCCGCATCCTCCACAGCGAGAAATTACACAAGCTTCCAAAAAAATAAAATCGTTGGTAAACGCATACAAAATTGAAGCAATTGCCATTGGAAACGGAACAGCTTCGCGCGAAACCGAATTCTTCATTAAAAAGATTCCATTTGATCGCGATTTGCAAGTTTTCATCGTCAATGAAGCTGGCGCATCAATATATTCTGCGTCAAAAATTGCGCGTGCTGAGTTTCCAAATTATGACGTTACCGTTCGTGGTGCAGTTTCTATTGGAAGACGTTTAAAAGATCCGTTAGCGGAACTCGTAAAAATTGATCCAAAAGCAATTGGCGTTGGACAATATCAACACGATGTAGATCAAACAAAACTCAAAGAAGAACTCGACACAGTTGTCATGAGTTGCGTAAATGCCGTTGGCGTTAACGTAAATACAGCAAGTAGCGCATTGCTGAGTTATGTTTCTGGTATTGGATCAACTTTGGCAGAAAATGTCGTACAATTCAGAACTGAAAACGGAAAGATTGATTCGCGTTCAAGCTTAAAAAAAATACCACGATTAGGTCCAAAAGCGTTTGAACAAGCCGCCGCTTTTTTACGAATTAGAGATGCAAAACATCCGTTAGACAATTCTACGGTGCATCCTGAAAGTTATCATATTGTAGAAAAAATGGCGAAAGATGCGAAGATTTCTGTCAATGAATTGATTGGAAATAAAGAAGTTTTAAGCAAGATAAAACTTGATACTTATTGCACAGAAACCATCGGATTGCCAACGCTAAATGATATTATAAAGGAATTGGAAAAACCTGGCGTTGATCCGCGGAAAGCGGCAAAACTCTTTGAATTTGACAAAAATGTAAAAAAGATGTCTGACGTAAAAGTTGGCATGTCATTGCCAGGAATTGTAAATAATATTACCAATTTTGGCTGTTTTGTGGATATCGGAATAAAGGAAAGCGGCTTGGTTCACATTTCAAAACTTGCCAGTGAATTTATCAGCGATGTAAATTCTGTTGTAAAACTACACCAACACGTAACAGTTACCGTTGTTGAGGTTGACGAAGCTCGCAAACGAATTCAATTGTCGATGATTGAGTGAAAATTCAAGGGTTAATGTTCTATGTTTAAGGTTGAAAAATTATACTGATTTATGAAGTAAATAATTGATCAAAAACCTCCTTTTTTGCTTCTAATTTTCATTTTCTTTGCTCGCACAAAGAAAACAGAAACAAAAGAAAGTGCACTTTTTCCAGAGGTATTTTTAGTTTTTCTATCGAAAACTAAAACCGCAGTTATTTTTCTGAATTTTGTTTCCCCAAGCTCTGTTTTGTGCAAGTGAGATCATTCAGTATTCTATATAACTTGAAAATTTTAAACAAAAAAATAGCTACTATACTGTGGAAAAAGAACGAGTTTCATAAGAAAATTTGTTGTTTTTATAAAGAACCGATGTTAGCATTTCTGCGAATTTATCAACCTTTTATCTTTTCAACAATTTCTTCATACATATTCATCATATAATATCCGCCAGAACACACAAAATAGATTTTATTTTTTTCCAAAAAGAACACACTTGGTTCTTTAGAAACATATGTCCATAAACTTCCGCTTTTTTTAGCTTTTATAAATGTTTCAAAAGCTTTTTTTGCACTTTGTTGACTTTTAAAAATATATTCTTCAATCGTAACTCTTGGAAAGATATTTCCGTTAGGTTGCATCGATTTTGTGCCTTTTAAAAACGACTTCCGAATATTATGAATTTCACTTCTTATAGAAGCAAGATCGATTTCTCTAGACAAACTGTCTTTATGTTTTAAAATACGTTGTAAACGACCTAAAAGAAGCGTTTCTTCAGATTGTACAATTTCTAAACTTTTCAGTAGATAGTTATGTTCTAGCTGAGCTAATCGGTTTACTTTTTCTGCTAATTTTGAAGTAAGATTTATATTTTTTATAGTTTCACTTTCGTGAGAAACTACTTTTTTAGGAACAATTGTATCTGTTACATTTTCTTTTTTAGGAAGCTTCTCAGGAACAGTTTTTGTATTCTGATTACAAGAAACAAAAGTAAATACGATTGTAATTAGAAAGAAAGTAGTGAACGTTTTCATCTTGTCAATTTAAGAAATAACACCAAAAAAAGCTTACTTATTCACAGGAAATTTATGTTTTAAAAAATTAAATACCAATTCAAAATGCTGTAAAGGTTTTGCATGCGAACCAACAATAGCAATATGTTCCGTGTAATATGGAAAGTCGTGCTGTTTCAATCTGTTGATAATTTTGTTACACATTGGCGTAGTTGGCGCAATTTCGTCTTCGGTTGCTGAAATTAATAAAATAGGCGCTTTTATGTTTTCAACCTTAATCAACGCTTTTTGTTCTGCAACTGTATCTTGTAACATTGCTGTGAAAGTTCCGCGTAAATCACGTTTCATCAAAAACGGTACGGAAGCTTCATTTACAGGAATAAAAGGCAATTCAGCGTTGTTGTACGTCCAAGATGAAGTTGTAAAATGATTGGTGTTTCCAGGAAAAACCGCATGACTTGGCACTAAACTCACCACGCAATCAATGTCGTCATAATAACTCGCTAGTAGCAACGCTAAATCTCCGCCACGAGAACCGCCAACAATGGCAATTCGCTCAGAATCTACATTTTTATGTTGTGTTGCTTTTAGAATTGCATTATGCACATCTTCAAGCGCAATTTTTTCTAAAAGTTTAGGAGTTTCTGTTGCGTTAAAATAGCCAATTGCTAAAAAAGAATAGCCTTTTTCAAGAAATTGATCCCTGGTTTTTTTCCAATAATCACTAGTCCAAGCATTTCCACCTTCCGAACCGCCAAGTCCGACAATCAAAGGTTGTTTTTCGCTTTTTCCAAGATATAAAACGGCTTCTGTATTTTTTGTTTGAAGCGTTACTTGCGCATGAAATGCTGTTGTAGAAATTAAGAATATTAGTAGAAATACGCGTTGTATATTTTTTGATGAAATCATAGTTGTTTACTTTTATACAAAGTAACTTCATTACAATTTCAAAACTTTTGACTTATATCAAATAATCATTTTTCTGCACGAATTCTGCTTAATGTTTCTTGCGTAATTCCAATATAAGAAGCAATCATTCCTAATGGAATTCGATGGTAAATATCATGATATGTTTTACGAAAGTGTGCATATTTTTCTTTCGCAGAAGCAAAACGCATCGATGTAATTCGTTCCATAAAATGTCCAAAAACAGTTCCCATAGAAAGTCGTGCATAGCGTTCCATTTCTGGAAAATTATCAAACAAATAACCCAAATCATTTACATGTAACGAAAAAACTTCTGTAGTTTCAATCGCGTCAATATAATAGATATCTGTTTTGCGTTGCATGAAGCTTTTTGGCGAGTTTATCCATTCATTTTTACTAGAAAAATATTCGCTAATTTCTTTTCCGTCTTTTAAAAAATACGTGCGGAGCATTCCTTTTCGAATAAAGTAACTTTTGGTAGAAATTTGATTCGCATCTAAAATAAGTTCGCCTTTTTTAAACGTAACGAGCTGTAACCGATCTTGCAATTCCGCTTTCAATGTATCAGAAAGTTTGATAAACTGCTCAAAATGTTCAAATATGTTTTCGGTGGTTTCCATTATAAATGTTTCATCATTTTTTCTTTCTAAAAAGAAGGATTATGTCAGTTATAAAATACGCAGAAACAATCACCATTCCTACGATTGCAAGTTTATATTGTCCTTCTGGAAAAAAGTGAAATACACTACCATAAAGTGTTGCTAAACCTAAAGGATATGTAAATATTCGAATAAAAATACTGAATAATGATCGTTCCTTGAGTGTGTTTTCTTCGTTTATTTCAATATCTAATAATTCATAAATAGCTTGTCGCTGAATTCTTTTTTCACTTTCGTAAATAACCGTACAAAACAAAACATATATGATGAGAGAGATGATTTTTATCATGCTGAAAAGCCAAAAATTATCATGCTGATAAGAAGCTACATCTTTAGGAATAAAAATAAATAGAAGTAAAAAAAAGATCCCGTAAGAGAGCACTTTTCCAAAAAAATTGAGTTCAGCTTTAATATCAATTAAATGTTGTTGCGCATTAAATTTGAATATAAAAATGGCGTACAAACTTACGGTCCAACTATTACGTTGCCAAAGTTTTATTTCCTCTGAAGAACATTCGCCAATCACATTGAAATCACGTTTAAACATTCCCAACATGTGATTCAGAAATGTATCTTTCTGTTCAGTTTGTATAAGTTGCTTGACTTCTTTTTTAATGATTTCCAATGGTGTTAAATTTTTATTCCTTACCTGAGTTCGATCTAAAATTTCAGAGTGTTTTTTTGTCTTTTCCGCAGTATAGCAT